>JBAXNR010000182.1:0-1529 GCA_037133675.1 Methylococcales bacterium | reverse complement strand
AATATTTTCTTGAAATTATTAATACTTTCACAGTCTCTAAAGCTATTGGACTCCAAGCGCATTATAAAAACCTGCCCTTTTTCATGCACGATTTTGGAATTACCGCCTATTTTGGTGCGTAATAGCGTTGCATATATTAATAACATCAACAAATCCAGCGTGTTAGTTTTTATGGTACATACTTTGCTATGTGTCAGTGAAAACGTTATTAATAGAGTCATTGAGGTAAATCATGAGCGTAAAACAAACACTGCTGGTCATTGGTAATGGTATGGTAGGACAGCATTTTTTAGCCAGTCTGGTGGCAAGTCCCATCAAAGCGCAGTATGACATTGTGACTTTTTGCGAAGAGCCACGCCCCGCCTATGATCGAGTGCATTTATCCTCATTTTTTACTGGAACTACTGCGAAAGAATTATCGTTAGTTGAAGACGGTTTTTTTGAGCAACACGGTATCACCATTCATATAGGTGATAAAGCTGTCAGTATCGACCGCGAGACTAAAACCGTTATTTCAGCAAACGGCATCAGTATTCATTATGACAAGCTGGTCATTGCCACAGGTTCTTATCCATTCGTGCCGCCAGTAGCAGGACATGATAGAGCGCAATGTTTGGTATATCGCACTATTGAAGACCTTGAAGCAATGGCGGCAGCGGCAAAAACTGGCAAAGTTGGCACGGTGGTGGGTGGTGGTTTGTTGGGATTAGAAGCCGCGAAAGCCTTAAAAGATTTAGGCTTAGAAACCCATATCGTAGAATTTGCTCCGCGCTTAATGGCGGTACAGCTTGATGAAGCAGGCGGGGCAATGCTACGGCGCAAAATTGAGCAGCTAGGTGTCATTGTCCATACTGGCAAAAATACCAGTCTGATTACTGACGGTGAGCAGTGCGTTAATAAAATGTGTTTTGCCGATGGTGAAGAATTAGAAACTGATATTGTGCTGTTTTCGGCGGGTATACGTCCGCGTGATGAGTTGGCGCGAGCGTGTGGTTTGGAAGTCGGTCAGCGCGGCGGTATTGTTATTGATAATGACTGTAAAACCTCAGATGCTGATATTTATGCCATTGGTGAATGTGCGTTGTGGAATTGCATGATTTACGGGCTGGTTGCACCAGGTTATGCGATGGCGCGAACGGTGGTGGCGAATTTAGAAGGTAATTTTTATAGCAGTTTTAGAGGCGCGGATATGAGTACCAAGCTCAAACTCATGGGCGTAGATGTAGCAAGTATTGGTGATGCTCATGCTAGGAGTCAAGGAGCGTTGGTTTATAGTTATCAAAATGACGCAAGCGAAGTGTATAAACGTTTGGTAGTCAGCGAGGATAAAAAATATTTACTGGGTGCGGTGTTAGTCGGTGACGCATCGGGTTACAGTACTTTATTGCAATATTGTTTAAACGCTATTGAGTTACCCGAAAATCCAGAGGCACTAATTTTACCGCATCGCTCCGATGAATCGGTGGGTTTAGGGCCACGGCTTTCTCATAAAAAATTAACTTGCTTAAGCGTTAAAGCCTGCTTATGAT
>JBAXNR010000181.1:0-1698 GCA_037133675.1 Methylococcales bacterium | reverse complement strand
CATCACTATAATGACAATATTCGTAACCAATTGAGGTTCTCTTAATCACTCACTGCTCCGCACCACGTCAAAGATGACGTGGTGCGTTTACTTATAGTCCCTACAAAACAATGCAGCTTAATAAAATCAATAGGCTAGAGAATTTTCTTTCATCTTTATGGTTTAGATATACTATATAAATCAAGGGTATTGGAAAACACAATTCCCACAATATGGCTCACCTGCATCAATTTGTAGGAACTACCCGCACAGTACAAGTTTTCTGGAGAAAATAATGGGGCTACAGGATCGCGATTATCACCGCGAGAAATATCAAAAGGCACAGAATCGCCTAAATTACTGGTTAGGAACGCTAGGAAAAATAGCACAGGAATGAAATATATTTTATATTCTCTTATTTTAATTGCCGCGCTTTGGTATGGAGCGGATAACTTTCTTGACAACATAAACGAGCTAACACTAAGTCCTACACCGACTATAGACAGTAAAGAGAAAACCCTTGTTGTAAAGCCGCTTAATTTGGTGTCTAGGGGTGTTATTTTAACCACTGACCGACAGGGACATTTCAGAGGAACAGCCCTAATAAATAATGTTCCTATGCCATTCATGATTGACACAGGGGCGACAAAAACATCAATTCCAGCAAAAATGGCACAGGCTGCTGGTTTACCTTTAGGTAGTGCGGTGCAAATAAATACCGCAGGCGGGCAAGTAGTTGATCATTTGACGCGCATCAATAGCCTAAAAATGGGTAACGCAGAAATAACAAACCTCGATGCCAACATCAACCAGTATTTTGACGAGGTATTAATCGGCATGAATACGTTGAAATATTTTCAGATGACCCAAAGCGGCAATACACTAACACTGATAGCCAATAATCCAGCGGTTGTACAAGCGTTTAATTCATCAAACAACAGGCTACCAACAGATACCTTGACCGCTGTTAATAAAAAACCGCTGAAAAAAAACATTAGCTGTGACGAGCAGAAAGTATGTAAAACAACTTACAGCTACGGTCTCGCAACTCACGAAACGGAAAAATAGTACACTAAGAATAAGGGTAGTCCTAAAAAGCGAGTGATGACAAGGTCAAAGCGATACGCCTGCATTCATTGTAGTGGTGAATAAAATACCAGATTGCGCAGATATGGTTGTCGAGTTTTTTTAGAAAAGGACAGTGATTTCCTAACAAGTCGAGAACAGCGTTGTCTGAGTGCTTGGATTCAAGGTTACAACAAATGAAGCAATGTAGCGACTGGATTAAATTAGGTATTCCATTACCAACACCAATCCACCAAGTTAATGAGCAAGTGCGGGTTAATAATTCTTTACGGTGATGGTTTTGAGTGAAAAACAGGGGGGGTATTGATACGCGCCACTTTTAACGGCAATTGTTGCGGTTTATTGTGGTGTTTTTTTAGAAGCGCGACAAAATTGCGACATTTTTTAGACAGGCATAAAAAAAGCCTTACATATTCATGCAAGGCTTTGATTGTGTGGCTCCCCCGGACGGGCTCGAACCGCCGACCTAGTGATTAACAGTCACCCGCTCTACCGACTGAGCTACAGGGGATTAATCTATGACATTAATTAAAAAGACTTTTATTATTTAATGAAACTGAAATTCGTTTGAAAACTTATCAATGGTGCGCCTGGAGAGATTCGAACTCCCGACCGATCGGTTCGTAGCCGATT
>JBAXNR010000180.1:0-1744 GCA_037133675.1 Methylococcales bacterium | reverse complement strand
TTAACCGCGTGGTGTATGACATCTCTGGTAAACCACCAGCAACCATTGAGTGGGAGTAGTTTTGTTTGCCTAAGTAATTGATTTAATTGAATAAATTTGTTACACAAAAGTTTCACGCTAAAATTTAGTTGTTGATTTTATTACGTTTTTAAAATACAGTTACACAGAAACCTACGCATTTGCGTAGCTGTTGTGGACCGTAAGTTACAGAAGGCGTAAATGCCACTAAAAAAAGCTAATTTTGCTGAGGAAGAAATTCCAATATTTGATGAAGCGATTGTTTACAAGCGCGGCGGATATTGGCAATTTCGCATGTGGCTTTTAAAAGAAAACAAATACGTCAGAAAAAGTCTAAGAACAAGAAATAGGAATACTGCCATTGAAAAAGGCAAAGACGCTTATTTAGAAATCTACGGCAATATCAAAGCAGGAAAAACATACTTTTCACTTACCACTAAAGACGGTGTTGGACTGTATGTTAAGCACAGAGAAAAAGATTTAGAGACGGGCATAATTGTTGCGGGCAGGCTATCAACAATCAAAACCCATTTAGATCATTGGCTTAATTTCATAAAAAAAGATTCAAAGCTCAAAGAGCTTGCCCGCACCGACTGCGAAGACTACTTCTACAAAAGAGTCAAATCAAACAAAAAAATTCCAGTAAGCCAATCAACGATTAAAAATGAACAAAGCACCATCAATGCGATGATGAAGTATTTATTTAGGTATAACGAAACCTACATAGATAGCTTTGATTTCAAAAAACTTCCACGTATTGACACTAATGATGAAGCATTAAGACGATCATCTTTTCTGCCTAACGAGATCGGACTTATAGAAGCAGCAATACACCGATACGCTGAAGAAGCCAAAAAGAACTTGGATGATGATGTAAACCTAAAAAAATACATCACTTGCTACTATTTCCTTATCGCTATGCTAAGTGGATTAAGAACTGGCGAACAAAGGCAACTTAAATGGAGCGACATCACTTGGAGTGAACATCGCAGGAAGAAAGATGAAATAAGCTTAATTAGATTAAACATAAGAGCAGAAACTAGTAAAACCAGAAAAAGCCGTGCATTAATTGTGCGAGACAAAGGTTATTTAGATGACTTAAGAACCGTGCTTTGGAAGAAGCAAGGACTACCAGTAGCTAAAAACAATATTTTTAGTGCTGATGGCACAAATGTTATTAGCGAAAGAGTGATTCTTTACCATTTCGATAAAATACTTAAATTAGCTGATATAAAAAATACAGACAAAAGAGACCTAGTGCCTTACAGCTTTAGACACTATTTCATTACTCAAAAAATTATGAGCGGCCTTAGTTATAGGCAAATATCAGATATGTGCGGCACTAGCGCAACGCAAATTGAAAGAACGTACTATCACATCAATGAAGATATTTTACTTACAAATGCCATGGCTGATTACAAGCTAAGTGACGACGGCATTATCGTAACATCCTCAAAATAATACTATTTGCTAGTGCGATCAAGCCAACATGGCGTTGCGGGAAGCGAATCAATTATTGACATTTGCAGTGCTGAAATCTTAGTTAGCACTAGCGCCAACTAGAACAAAAGCATTAAATACGTCAAACACCCTCTTTTAAAGCCCTACAAGCTACTTTTACCTTCTGAGCTACATAAACGTATACGGCAAAAGATTTAACGCGCTGTAGGTGCTGTTTTTTGTAATTGTATTTCTTTAAAGCCGACACATAAAATCGGAGCTACCG
>JBAXNR010000179.1:0-1802 GCA_037133675.1 Methylococcales bacterium | reverse complement strand
AGGCTAGCACCTATACTACATGTAGTGCCTACCCCGCGAAATCGGGAAGAGCCATAAATTTTACTGATTATAAAATAAGCTGAGTTATCGACAAGTAAATGCGCGGGTGCATACAAACCTTTCTTAAACATAAATACCTCTACTCCCATTTGACCTAAGAACCGTTACATTATAAAGTAGCGTAAAAATGGTAAAGTTAGTGATGGGAGGTCTTATAATTCGCAGCCTACGCTTACGGGAACACGCACCCCACGATAGAGAGATATGGAAACAGTATTATTATGCACATCAAAAGCATTGGCAACGGAGACGGTTGTTAGCCGTAAAAGCAGTTTGGGATGGATTAAGTCTGGCTGAGGTGAGTCTGCAACACCACGTTCGTCCGCAAACCTTAAGTGACTGGCTAAACAGTTATTTGCATGGTGGATTTGATGCGATGCTCTCTCGACATGAAACGCCTAGGAAGCAGCGTTTATCGCCGCAAAGACAACGTGTTGTGCGTTTTATTTTATTGCATAAACAGCCTGTTGATTACGGAATAGACAGCTACCAGTGGACAGCTAACAGCATCAAAGAGGTTATTTTTCAGAAGTGGGACATAACGATCAGTGCCGCCAGACTGTACCAACTTTTTGATGAATGGGGATTGTCATTTCAAAAAGCGCACCGCGATTATGATCCGACTAACGCGCTGGAACAGGCTGAGTTTATAGGCGAATTTAAAAAAAACCGCGCTTGTGATGAGCATAGCGCGTTGATTGCATTTGATGAGTTTGCCTTGCAAAGTGTTCCCTACACGCATTACGCGTGGGCAGAAAAAAACACCAAGCCTACGATTGAAAGTGATAAGAAACATCGAGAAAAACTAAACGGTTTTCTAGCGGTTGACGTGACCAGAGGAGATACGCACGTTGAGTTTAACAAGCACAGTACCACAGCGGAGTCGGTCTTTGTCATCGTCCTTATCATACTGATTTATATGCAAAAAGGCTTTACTAATCTGACTTTTTTACTGGATAACGCCATTGTCACGGCACAAAAATGGAAACCAATGTGCAGAGGCTATTAGCTGAACTGACATCACAACTGGTGCTGCCACCGTTAACGTTGATTTTTTGGCATACGCCAAGCTATTCGCCCAAGCTAAATCCTGCGGAATATGTTATTCACGAAGTGCGTCGAAACGGTCTATATAACGTACCTTGTTCTTTAACGGTACAACAAAAGGCTGAACGTATTAAAACTCAACTTGCCCATGAGTCGCCGTTGAATGCTCAACAAATGAACAATTTAATTGGCTTTATTTTGAGGCAACAAATAAGACGATTTTAGAATAGGAAGGGAGTAAATAGTAAAAATAAAGGAATATAAAAATGGAGTTCAAACCTTGGTTTGAATTTTCAAGTTCAGCGCAATTTCAGGAATCCAAAAAATTCAGGAGTCCAAACCCTTGGTTTGTGGCTCACCCCAAACCTCAGCTATTTTGGTTTTGTGTTCGCTTCAAATAATGCGACTAAGGTTTTACAGGCATCCACAGCGGTGCGTTCTTTTTCGATTTGTTCTACAAGAGTGTTTTGGGTTTCGATGGTGGGTAGTCCGAATGTGAATTCAAATAGATGTTCTCTATTAACTTTAGGCATTCCAACTCGTCCCGATCCTTGAATTGCATACTCAGTAAATTTTGGAGTTAAAAGTAAATAGAATAAAAAATTACGCATTAATTTTTCAGAAACTGGCGTTAATGGATATATATAGCTAACCGCCAATAAAATGATCATTAAAAGCACTGTTTGAAAAGCTCA
>JBAXNR010000178.1:0-1869 GCA_037133675.1 Methylococcales bacterium | reverse complement strand
TAAAGTTGCTATATTATGCCAGATGTCAATGACATTTTTATGAGAAAGCCGTGCTCTAAACGTAAGACTTGAAATTTTTTTGCGACTTTAAGACGTTTTTCACTCTCAAACCAAAACGACATCCAGCCTTGTACATATTCTGTCGGGCGGTATTCACTTTGCGGTGATAGCCACTCAATTTCATTCGCCATAATTAGGGGTGTGCCACCACCGCCACTAAAACCGATTAATACTCCCGCTTGCGCCAGCATTCTTACTGCGGCTTGGGTAATTGACGTGCCAATACCCAGCAGAATCACGGTGGTATTAGCAATGGGAATATTCCAATATTGCTTTTCCTCTTTCTCTTCAGTTAGATAAAGCACTCTACCGTCTTTTTGCATGACACGGCATTTTTCCAAGTAATAGATGTTGGCTCGTTTGGAATGCAGAATAGCTTTTAGATCCGTTAGTTGTTCCATGATCCAGTACCTATTATCAATTGTTAAAAGTATCAAAATGTACTTAGCCAAATTTCATACAGCTATAAAAACCGTTGTGTAGAGCGGGTTATGAAATGTAGAGAAATCGCTTATCTAATTAGAATAACCTCAACATCGACTAACTGAGACCAAACTGTATCAGCAGTTAATACCGCTAACTGCCTGTCTTTTGCTAAACCTAAACAGGCTCTATCACCCAACGATAAACCATAGCGTTGAGTTTGCGGAATAAAGTTAGCAGCATACAGTGCGTGAGTTTGGGTAAAAGGAATCACCTCAATGGCAGTGCGTTCTAATTGTTGTAATAACGGCTGTGGATCAACACCATCTCGGCACATACGCCCTGCTACTTCGCATAAATTCACGGTAGAAATACAAGCGTTCTCGATGTATTGGGCAACGATTTCATGACCAGATTCTTCAAACAAATAGGCAAGCAATGCCGAAGCGTCTAAAACAATCATTCGTTTTTCGCCTCAAGTCTACGTTCCTGTAGTAACTGCTCAACCTGAGGTTGCCGCGTTTTGCCTTGATAAAGTTGCGCTATAACGTGTTGCAAACTAGAAGCGGGTTGTTTGTCATGTAAACAAACCGTGGTTAAAATTCGACACACTTCAGCCTCGACACTTAGTCCATCTTGAGCTGCTAATGCGCATAAGGCGTTATGTACGGGGTCTGGGATGTTTTGAATGGTTAAAGTTGGCATGGTGCTATTGTCCGTTCTGATATGTTAGGTTTTATTGTCATGATTGAATCCAGCTTTACTGTTTCAACAGCTTTGCACAGCGGCTTTAAATTCTGTCTCCCTCCAAAAGCATCTCGCTCTTCTCATAAGAGACTCTAGCCAGTCGAAGGTACTCATAGATACATTTATCAATGTACGCTTATCTATAGCTAACAGCCAATAAAATGATTAAAAAACCGTTCGCGCTGATCCTGTCGAAGCGTGAATGTGGTTCGACAAGCTCACCACGAACGTTATCATTTTATTGTGGGTTAGCTCTATTTACTAAGTAAATCCATTCAGAGTGCATTAATGTTCACAGGAATATGATGAAGCCGAAATAAAAAATAAAACTCAATTAATCGTTTATAAGGACTATAGCCATGAAAAAATATTTTTGTTAATGGCGGCTTTTATGCTGTTTGCGCCGCTGTGTTACGCTGATTATGATGACTATGGCCAACAACGCGGTAACGGTTGGGGGCATCGTGAGCATGAGCATCACCACCGCCAATATTATCAACAACCCGAAGGTCGCTATTATCAGCAACAATATCCTGCTCGGTATTATCAGCAGCAACCAGCCGTTATTTACCAACAACAGCCACCTGTTCGTTATTATCAACAACCGCCTGTTATTTATCAGCAGCAGCCTGTTTATTC
>JBAXNR010000177.1:0-1904 GCA_037133675.1 Methylococcales bacterium | reverse complement strand
TCATTGCCATTGAAGACCAAGGCATCGGTATGACGCCAGAACAACTAGAGCGCGTATTTGAGAAGTTCTACCGGGCTGATCCCTCAGGCGTAATTCCAGGTACGGGCTTAGGTATGGCAATTATTAAGAGCATCATCGAGCAACATGGCGGCGCTATAGAAATACAGAGTGAATATGGTAAAGGTACTCAAGTGATGTTGTATTTACCTATTGCTTTATAGGCAACTCAATAACTTTACTTCTGACTATATGACCGTCTGGTATGGATCGGTAACCCCTACATTCACTGCCTTTTTCATTTCACATACCGCTAAAAGTGGCTTGTGAACTGGCATTTAGTGGGGGTGTATGAATGTTATTTAAGCATAAATAAGTCAATTTATTCACAGCACTTCATGCATTACTTTAAGCTTTCTAAAAAACCCATATAAATCAATGCGTAATTTTAAGTAATTGATTTTAAACAATTAAATCAACTGATTACTTTTTATACTGTTTTTAAAAAGTATCTATTAGTATATATAAATCCGTAAGTTACAATTTAATTACACAGCTGTTCACAGACTTATCCACAGTTTTTGTGGGGAGTATTTTCATTAGGGCATTTCATTTTTTCTTATCCCCATAGACCGCTTATTCTGCGTCATTAAATGCCCACTTTTAGTTGGCAAAAATTACGATAAACGAGTTTTACCTATGCTATAGTCCATCGCATTACTCTTCGAGCTGCCTAAGCATTCGTCAAGGCTACCGCCCTAGATTTTGAGCATCAGTTCAATATAAGGAGCAGTCATGGTTGCCGTTAAAGAAGTACAAATCCTAGGCTATACATATAACGCCTTATTGGCATCAGAAGCCTATCTTGAGAAAGCCAAGCATTTAACCAAGGTAGAAACTGACAGACTGTTTAGTAGGATGCGTGGTAATCTGGCACATAAACTGAACACGCTAGAATCTTTGGCTATGCAGCTTCAACTTGATGATGAGCAGTTATCGGAATGGCGTAAGAATATGTTCGCCATTCGTGAAAAAGAAGATCAAAAAGATAATAAAAATTAGCTTCTAGATAAGTGTTTGAGGCGGTGTATCAATATACATCGCCCCAAGCACCGTTGTATTATTTAGCCGACTGCTGAATGGCCTCACCGCTTTTTTCAATATCTTTACCAATCCCTTGAATGGTATTGCAAGCGGATAATGTGGCGACAATCACCACAGAAAAAAATCCCTTCTTAAGGTAGCCCATAGGTGTGCTTAACAAACTCAATAAGGGGTTTTTAACCATAAGTAGTACTACAAAGAAACTTTTACATAAGATTCAAGCATTAAAGCAGTTAGGCAAAAGCATTCAATCAATAGTTTAGCTAATTTAATCATGGTGTTCTCCTAAAAATTTAACGTGCACGGTGGTCAATTGATTAACGCTAGTATTGATGTCAATTATGAAATTATTAAGAAACTTATGTGATGATTTAGGTTTTTAAGCTGCACTGCCAGCAGTTAAAAATAACTTTTATTGATTGTCACAAATGTGTCACCCACGCAAGAATATAAAAAATATATAATCAAACACGAATAATTAAAAACTTTAATACAGGGTGTTATTATGGGAATTAAACCGGCTTCAGAAGAATATTTAGAGAAAGCACAAAAATTAACCGAGGAAGAATCTGAAAGACTATTAAGCAGAATGCGTGGTAAGCCCGCGCGTAAGCTTGAAGACAATAAACTGACTACACTAGAAGCCCTAGCCATACAGCTTGAGCTAGATGATGAATTATTATCAGAATGGCGTAAAAATATGTACGCGATAAGAGAAAAAGAAGAGAAAAAAGCCAAAGAAAAAGAAGAAAAAGCCAAAGAAAAAGCAGCAAAAGCGAAAGAACAAGAAGTAAAAGATAAAG
>JBAXNR010000176.1:0-1927 GCA_037133675.1 Methylococcales bacterium | reverse complement strand
TCTCTGGAATTTCTATCTCGCTAACTGATTGTTTTTTATCGTTGAAACAAGTCTAATGTATAGCTGGGGCAGTATTTGTGATTACAAAACCGTTCGCGCTGAGCCTGTCGAAGCGTGAATGTGGTTCGACAAGCTCACCACGAACGGTATCATTTTATTGTGCTTTAGCTATATATCACAAGGAACAAGCCAAGACTCATGCAGAACAGAGACACAAAACAGCTTCAATTTATATCATTAGCCATACTTAAAGCAAAAAATTCTATTTCAAAAGCACCTACATTGCTGAGTTTCTATCGAGACGAGCTACAGTTATTCCTTTTTCTGGGCATTTATTTAATTGCTTGGACGTTGTTAATGGAATATTTGCCTTCGTCTATGCACGAAGATGATGTTGAGCAGATTGCGTGGTCGCGAACGTGGCAATGGGGCTACTATAAACACCCGCCGTTGCCCTCGTTGTTAATGTATATGCTAAGTCATGTGTATGGTGGTCCTTCGAGAGGGCTAACGGCATTTGCAGCACAGGGCTGTAATGTGGTCGCGTTGATTTATGTGTGGCTACTGGCTAAACAACTATTACCACGCAAGTTGGCGATTACCGCTGTTCTTATTACCACATTAATTAGCTATTACAGTTTAAAGGCGGTTATCTTTAATCATAATACCGTGTCTTTTCCGTTCACTGCCGCGCTGATGTATTATTTTTACTGCGCTGTTCGCCATTCTGAGCGGCTGTTAATGTGGCTATTGTTCGGCATTACGGGTGGTTTGGCAATGCTAACTAAATACAGTGCAATTTTGGTATTAGCTAGTTTTTTTGTTTATCTGATCTGGCAACAGCTATGGAGAAACCCGTTAGTGATTCGTGGCTTATTAGTCAGTATTTTGGTATTTTTGCTGGTGTTTTCGCCGCATATGATGTGGCTGGTTGAGCATGACTATTTGCCATTCACTTACCTAGATACTTACCTAGATAATCAATTGACCACTTTACAAAGTCGATTAAATGTACTTATCAATTTTTCTGAAACTCAAGCCCTACGCTTATCAGCTATGTTAGTGGCGGTTTTGTTATTGCATAGGTTTAGCCAGCGGAAGCTTATGGCAGTCAATACAACAGAACCATCTGGCATCCACAATGATCGCTGTTTTTTGCTGATAATACTGTTCACCCCACTGATTCTGGCACTATTGCCCATGTTGTTAAAGGGTGGTTTTTTGAGTAATAACTGGATCAGTGCATTTTTCCTGCCCGCAGGCATCGTGTTAGTTCAATATTTTTTTCGTCAGCATGATGAAACGCAATTATTGCAGAATACTCAACGTTTGGTATGGGGCATACAGATTGTTGTTATGCTGATTTTCTTTGGCGGTATGGTGCTTTATCCTACTATGGCAGGGCGTAGTGTTGTGTACAATTTTCCTAGTCAATTGCTGGCTGAGCGAGTGTCGGCGACATGGCGCGAACATCAGAAACAGCCATTAACCATTGTAATTGCGAATACTTGGTTAGGCGGTAATGTGTTGCTTCATGCTCGACCTGAACCGATTTTATTAATTGATAACGAGACTGCTATTTCGCCTTGGGTTAATCGTGACGATGTAGCAAGTTGTGGGGCGTTAGTGTTAACGGCTATTGCCGATAAAACAACACCTATTTATACAGATTTATTTAAACAAGCGAATGCGACTGGGGTATTTACCCTTTTGTGGGGACATTCACTAAACGGGCAAGGGATGTTGTATGCGTGGGCAATTTTATCACCTGAGCCAAATGCCGCTCCCTGTCGGTTTACTGCCAATACTGACGCAGTACTACACGAATGATTTAAGCTCGTAGAGTGCAATAACGCGATAAGATACGCTAATTATAGATACCGTCTTGCTCCCTAGAAAGCAAGCAATAATTAAACGGCAGTGTTGG
>JBAXNR010000175.1:0-2155 GCA_037133675.1 Methylococcales bacterium | reverse complement strand
ATGACGGTATTTTTAGCCATTTGGTCGCTGTAACTGAATACTTTCACAGTCTCTATTGGTATAAAACCAGAAGAAATCGCCAAACATTGAACTAAAATATAAAGACCTTGAGCCTGTAAACCTTTTTCACTGACTAAATGGTGGCATCATGAAATATAAATTACGAATGTTGGTGGTATTATTTACCATGATTTCTGGTTGCTCGTTTACCCAAGAGGAAAGAGTCGTACTTAAACTTTCCAGTGATGGGAAGCTAGTTTCGACCGCTGAAGACTATGAGCCTGAAGAGATAGAGGATGCTGATGAACCACCAGAACTTGAAATATCGAACCCGATGCCGCTTCGTGAACCAACAGCTCGTGAAAGATCAGTTAGTGAAAGGGAATTTCCTGAAATGCAAGTTCGTGAAATGCCACTTCGTGATAATTAAGCACTTTAAATAAGTCAAGAGGCTAATGGCTTTTTCAAATTTAGCGATATACATAACGCGATAAATACCCGCTGCATCACGAATCCGAATCTTTTTTGTTCCTGCACTCACGTCATCAAACGGCTTCCAATTATCTGGCTCTAGTCCTGCCTGTACTTTTCCTAACTGGAAGCCTGCTTCTTTGCGTGGTTCTGTTGAGAATTTAAGAATATCTTGATAAGAGGCAGGCAGTGCAGTTTTGCAATCATTTTATTAGCAGTTAGCTCTACATCTTTTTACACAATAATTGCTCAAATTCTTCCAGTGGTAGCGGCTTGCTGAACAAGTAACCTTGGTAATGTGTGCAGCCGTTGCGCTCCAAGAAATCCCGCTGTTGTTCTGTTTCTACACCTTCGGCAATAACTTCCATATCCAGATTTTTAGCCATGCCAATAATGGTTTGTACGATCACTGCATCAGATGATTTTACGCCGATGTTACAGACAAAAGACTGGTCTATTTTTAGTTGATTCATTGGGAGTTTTGACAGATAGGACAGCGATGAATAACCCGTGCCGAAGTCATCCATCGAAAAATGTACACCCATGTCCTTTAGTGCCTGTATTTTGCTGATAGTGTCGCTAACATCTTCAAGTACCAAACTTTCAGTGAGTTCCAGTTTAAGGCGGTTAGGGTTAATGGCGGTTTTTGCTAACACGGCACACACTTGTTCAACGAAGTCAGCTTGGCGAAACTGCCGCGCACTGACATTGACGGCAAGCTGTAAATGCTGAGTATGGTCGCTTAGTTCCCAGCGTTTTATTTGAGCGCAAGCGGTTTCCAGTATCCACAGACCAACACTAACAATCAGACCGCTTTTTTCAAGCAGATGAATAAATTGCATAGGCAGCACTAAGCCACGTTCTGGATGCTGCCAGCGTATGAGTGTTTCAGCTCCGAGAATTTTACTCGTATTATCGACCTGCATTTGATAATACAGTCTAAATTGCTGATTTGGCAAGGCGAGTCGCAAGTCAAATTCAAGTGCGATACGCTCTTTCAACGCAGCATGAGTAGCAGGATCAAAGAAACGAATACGGTTACGCCCAGATTTTTTAGCTTGGTACATTGCTGTATCAGCGTATTTGAGCAAATCATCAACGCTGGTGTCATGATTACAAAACAGGCTGATACCGATACTGCAAGCATTGTGGTATTGCCGTCCTTGCAAGTCAAAAGGTCGGCAGAGAGTCGCATGGATTTTCTCGGCGAAGCTTTCAGCCTGCATAGCAGCTTGCTCAGTTTCCCTGCTCAGTTCTTCCAGTACGATGACAAAATCATCACCACCCAAACAAGCAACCATGTCATTACTACGCACGCAGTGTTGTAGCCGCTGGGCGACTTCTATCAGCAGTGCATCACCCACCGCATAGCCTCTGATGTCATTGAGTTCTTTAAAATTATCTAAATCGATAAACAGAATTGCCCCGTGGTTGAAGTGTCGGGTGCTGGAATTTAAAGCTTGTTGCAAGCGTTCTATTAATAGGCGACGGTTAGGTAGTTTAGTTAAGCGATCATGGAAAGCTAAATGGTGAATCGTTTCTTCCAGCTTCTTGCTTGCAGTGATGTCAGCAAACGTGGCAACGTAGTTGCTAACCTGTCCGTTAGCATCGGTTACAGCAGAAATGCTTAGCCATTCGGGATACAGTTCACCATTTTTACGCCGATTCCATATTTCGCCTGTCC
>JBAXNR010000174.1:0-2300 GCA_037133675.1 Methylococcales bacterium | reverse complement strand
CTTTCAATGCTCCATTTAATCGCCAGTGGCGTTGTTGCCCACAGTAAAATGACACTGAGATAGGCTAAAGCAATACGCATTAGATAGCCCGATTTACATCAAAATAGTTAAAGCCCATTGTCACAAAGCTCCCGTATTTTTTAAAAGCGTAAAAATCGCGTCTGCCAGACGTTGATAACCTTGCGCGTTAGGATGCACTTCGTCTGATTTCAACTCGCGGTTGGAGATAATCTCAGGCAAGGATTTTAAATCAATCGGTACTTTTTCAGCCTCAGCCACTTGTTGATAAAGTGGGTCACTTTCTAACGAAAATAATCCAACCGCAGAATTTTCATGAAGGTGGGAAAGGATTTATAGTAGAGATCGGTGATGCCCGTCCAAGCAATAGCGCAGGACGGACGTTTCCGACATCGCATAAGTTTGTCGGAAACGCCTGTTTCGCTCCCGCTCAATAAGGCTTATTCCGACCTACAGGACTACCAGAAAAATAAGCGAAACAGCCACGCCCGTTATCTTTAGCGTGGTACAGTGCGGCATCAGAATTATCTATCAGCGTTTCTATATCATTACCGTGTTGTGGATACAGGGCAATGCCGATACTGGTGCCGATGTGAGCTTCATGGTTTTTGCTCAGGCTGAATGGTTGTTTTAAGGTGTGAATAATATTATTAGCAACGTGGGCAACTTGTTCAGGCTGCGTGACATTTTCAATCAGAACCACAAACTCGTCACCCCCTAAGCGTGCCACGGTATCCATTTCACGCAAATGAACTTTAATCCGTTCAGCGACTTGTTGTAATAACTCATCACCCGCTGCATGACCAAAGGTGTCATTGACAGCTTTGAATTTGTCTAAATCCAGCATTAACACAGCTATAAAATGCCCCGTCCGATGACTTACTTCGATACTGTGTTTGAGACGCTCGTATAATAAACGGCGGTTTGGCAATTGAGTCAATGGATCATAAAACGCTAATTGATTGATACGCTCTTCTGTAATTTTGCGTTCAGTAATATCCAATACCATGCCGATAAAATAATCCACTTGTCCTTGCACATCACGCACGCTATCTACGGCTAGATGAACATAAACCCAATGCCCATCTTTATGGATATAGCGTTTTTCCATTTGATAGGAGTTAATTTTACCGCGTAGCACCTGATCCAAATATGCCAGATCAATTATCAAATCATCAGGATGGGTAATTTCAGCCCAAGTGATTGTTTGCATCTCTTCTTCACTGTAGCCTACGATGTCACAGAAACGCTGATTAACGTGCAGCGTTTGTGTATTGGGATAACTGGTCACCATGCCAATCAGGGGTTGCTCAAAAAAATGTACTAATTCATCACGACTCCGTTTTAACGCAGCTTCTATTTGTTTGCGCTCGGTAATATCCAATACCATGCCGATAAAATAATCCACTTGTCCTTGCACATCACGCACGCTATCTACGGCTAGATGAACATAAACCCAATGCCCATCTTTATGGATATAGCGTTTTTCCATTTGATAGGAGTTAATTTTACCGCGTAGCACCTGATCCAAATATGCCAGATCAATTATCAAATCATCAGGATGGGTAATTTCAGCCCAAGTGATTGTTTGCATCTCTTCTTCACTGTAGCCTACGATGTCACAGAAACGCTGATTAACGTGCAGCGTTTGTGTATTGGGATAACTGGTCACCATGCCAATCAGGGGTTGCTCAAAAAAATGTACTAATTCATCACGACTCCGTTTTAATGCAGCTTCTACTTGTTTGCGTTCAGTAATATCACGCCAGCAAACATGGATAATAGACTCACCCTTTATGGTCATTGCTGTTGCAGTCACTTCGACAGAAAATACCGAGCCATTAATTCGGACGTGTAACCATTCAAATTTGTGATAACCCAGCCGCAAGGCAGTGGCTATCATTTCAGTTGCTTTTTCTTCGGAGTCACGACCATCGGGTTGCAGTTTAGGCGATATGTCACAGGGACGACAATTAACAAACTCTGCTTTTGAGCCATATCCAAGCTGCGTCAAGGCAGCCGTGTTGCAGTCAACAAACCTCTCCTCTTTAATCAATAAAACAGGATCATTGGAATCTTCAAACAAATGTCGAAATGCTTCTTCACGTTCGTACAGTGCCATTTCTATCTGCTTGCGCCGTCTCATTTCACGTCGTAAGCTCATATTCCAGAGCATAATCACCAAAAACGCCACGAATATTGCTACGCCATACTGAATAAGGACTAAGGGCACGGCTTTCTCATAAAAATGTCATTGACATCTGGCATAATATAGCAACTTT
>JBAXNR010000173.1:0-2360 GCA_037133675.1 Methylococcales bacterium | reverse complement strand
AGTTATAACTTTTTGGACTCAGTGACAGGATGATTATGCGTTGTAACGGGGCTTGCAACGTCTATACTCCTATTGAATCGAGCTATTAATCAAAAAATACCTTACTAAACTTACAATATTTCTTACAAAAATTAAATGCAATCAATTGAATAAAAACAGTTTAAATTTTTTGTAAGTTTGTAAACTTGTAAGTTTTACAATTAAATAATCTGGATTAGTGATGTTTATGAAACGATTGATGCCTCGTTTCTAAAATGGTAAGCCTCAGCAGGTTTTCCAAAACAGCGCGTACTTTTTTTAATAATAAACCAATCATGGTTTATCAATTCGTCAATCAGTTTATTTTTGTTAAAGTTATTACCGTGTTGTTTTAGGTAATTTAAAACGCGGGGTAATTGTATGACCAACTCATCATGATGGATTGCTACTCCATTCGCACGATTAAGTCGTAATTCCGTAATGGATTCAAAAAAGCAATCAGCCAAGTGTGTTTCCGTTTTAGCCATCTCTAGCTTATGCTTAGCACGTTCGATGGTGTACTTTATCAAATCAGGAACAGAGATGTCTTCGTGTTTTAACGCTTTTACAAAGCAAGCGATACCGCCTAGTTCAATGGCATGATTTTCAGCAATACGCGATACCGTAATACCATTTTTTCTACCTTCAAGTAACGCATGGACAAGGCTAGATTGTTGACTTATTTTTCGTAGTTCGCCTTTTGCTGTGTTTGATGTTGTCATGGTTTGCCCTTCGCTATCAATGAAGAGACAACGATTCAGCAATTTTGAAATGAAACTTTTACCCGCGTGTGGACTACCGTAAAGGCTCAGGAAGGGGAAAAAACAATAATGGTCAAATATTTTTTGACTGAACAAGCTAGCTATATAAAAGCCAAGTGCTAATAAACCTTTACAGCCATAAGCTGTATTCATTAGTGTGAGAAATTGGTTTAAGTCTATCGGATTCGATTCGTTTGTTATGGTATCGCTATAATTTTTAAATGGTTTAATGTTCACATAGTGAAAGTAATTGTCGTTATTGGTGTAGATTTTTTTCCCATCTTCGTCATAAGCAAAGGTAGGAAAGTAATAGCCTTGACTTTTTTCATCATAACCAATAGCCGATAAAGCTCTTATCTCTGGTGACTGGGCGTTGAATAGGTAGTTGACAAGATCGGTTAAGTCTTCATTGTTACCCAGAAAAGACTGCTTGTAGTTGAGTAATGCAACTTTGAAAAGGTTGGCTTGTGCTAATTCATTCGTCGTAAAGGGTCTGATCCAGCGATTTTTTTCACGTTCAGAATAAATTTCTAGGTAGTATTCCATCCTTTGTTTATCGTCTTGGCTATCATCAATAACAGAATAGACTAATCGAATGCTGCAATTAGCTAATAACTTTATTTTAGGTTCGTAATCAATTGTTGCAGATGTCCCTTCCTCCGTAGTAACGCTTACCTTTTGCTCTTTCAGATAGCCTTTAAACATATAACAATCAAACTCAAAAATCAGCGTTTCTATGTAAGGATATAGTTGCCGACATTCATTAAAGTAAGCTAATGCAGATAATTCATGGGTTAATTCTTCGTTTTTAATATCCTCAAAAAGCGTTTCATCACTACTTATGCCACAAATGTAAGGAGCGGGTGAATTTTTACCTACATCTTGAGAAACTTTAGAATATTTGTTTGCTGTTCGCATATCGGCTATTGTCCTTTAGCTATGAATCTTTGTGTTAAAACAACCTTGCCTAAGCTGTTTGATAAAGGCAAAATGCAAAAACCTATGCCCTTGTTGTAGAAGTCTAAAACGTTTTGCGTAACGCTTTAATACATTATTCTGATGGCGTTTAATTCTCATATATTGGTATGAGCTTGTCTAGCACTACTGTGTATAGTGTCGTTTTGTGCAAAGCTGAATATAGGCTTCTAGTCGGCTGGGTTACAATGATTAGACTATCATTGCATTTACATGGAAAACTGTATGAACCAATGTACCATAAGCTGTGAACTTCACGATTTTCTTGAAATCGCTTGCATGTATGGCTATCGGGTGAAACTGACGTTAAAGGATCAGAAAATTATTGAAGGCACAGCACTCGATGTGCTGACGACTGCTGAAAAGCGCGAATACCTGATTATCGATTCTGGACAGGAACAGCGGCAGATTGAATCCAATCAACTCAGCAAAATGCAGGTTCTAACAGCCAATGCCCTGTTTAAAGAGGTCGTCTTTTAGAGGCGTGGTGAAGCTTGAGTGAGCGTTACCAATGTAAGCGCAGTTCATTAGACGGATACTGCACAGGTTGAGAATAAACAGGCTGCTGCTGATAAATAACAGGCGGTTGTTGATAATAACGAACAG
>JBAXNR010000172.1:0-2382 GCA_037133675.1 Methylococcales bacterium | reverse complement strand
GGGAAAAACAGTGCGAACTACGGGAAAAACAGTGCGAACTACGGGAAAAACAGTGCGAACTACGGGAAAAACAGTGTAGAATGCTCCACTTTCTTCTCTAAAGTAAATAATCAAATAGCATTTCTTTAGCTATAAGAGTGAATAAATTAGATAAATATTTTTTTAATTAAAAAAATATTGTTATAAAACAATGCGTTTTTGTTTAAAAACGGGAAAAACAGTGTTAATCATAAAAATTACGATGTATGGCTATAATAAAGAAAAAACAGTTACTTGCTTCACTGATAGTTACTCAGGCTAATGAATTAGTTGAGTCTCGTTACAATTTGACTCTAGGAGAACAACGGCTTATTTTTACAATGATTGCTAAAATCCAACCTGACGATGAAGACTTTAAGCCTTATCGGATTAGTCTTAATGAGCTGGCTGAATTTTTGGGCATAGACAAAAATCACATTTATGCCGACTGCAAAAAAATCACCAAAAAACTGTTAGGAAAGGTTGTTGAGATACAGGAAACAGGAAGGCTATTACAAACCCATTGGGTTTCATCCGCTGATTATGTTGATGGTACAGGGGTGGTTAATTTAACCTTTGACCCATTGTTAAAGCCTTATCTATTGCAGCTCAAAGGCAACTTTACTTCAAGTAAACTTGAAATGTTGTTGAGCTTTAAAAGCCAGTACACAATGCGGATGTACACCTTGTTGAAGCAGTATGAGCGATTGAAATGGCGTGAGATAGATTTGCAACAGCTTCGTGATACATTAGGGATTGGAAAAGACCAATATAAGAGGTACAACGATTTTAAAAAAGACATTTTACAAGCCACCCAAAAAGAACTTAAAGCAAAAGCAGACCTGTATTTTGAGTTTGATGAGGTTAAGTATGGTCGTCGTGTAGGCGCAATTCGTTTTAGAATTATTTCCCAGAAAAAACTTATCGAACCTACCCAAGATAAAGATACTGTTAATGTAATGCCATTAACACCTAGATTGTCTGTGCCAGTAGCTCAAAAAGAGCCATTACTGGATAAATTGTTATCATTAGTGCCAGAACAGCATAAAGCCAAAAAAACAGTACAGGCAGCTTTAGAAGCCTTTGAAAAGAAAGAAGGGGTTGAGTACGTCAAACGTAATATTCTGTACAGTAATGCCAAAGCCGATAAATCTTATGCAGGGTTTTTAAATAGTGCGTTAAAAGCCGACTGGGGGCATGATTGGGCTATTGAACGGAAGATAGAGGGGGAGGAAAAAAAGCAAAGTGTAGACGCTGAGCAATCTAAAAAAGATGACGATGCTAGAAGACGCAAGGAATCCAAAGAGAGGAATGAAACGGCTCTTGCTAGTTTTTATGGCTTATCCCAAGATGTTCAAGACGGAATAAAAAAGGACTTCCTCAAATCAATTCAAGATAATACCTTTGTGGTGAAAGAGTGGGCAAAAACAGCAAGGGCTAATGAAAACCCTATTGAACGTCCAATGATTAAAGCAATGTTTGCGCAGTTTTTGAATAATCAAAATTAACTTAGTGACTAATAACAAAATCCACTTGTGGCGGTCGCAACCGTTAAGTTTAGATTGACAATATCATTAATTGCGATTAATTTTAATAAAATTATTAACATTAACATTAACATTAACATTAATATTATTAATAACAATATGAAAGCTAAGATTATTTCCCTGTCAAATCAAAAAGGTGGCGTTGGGAAAACAACGTTATCTATGCAAATAGCTGGCGCATTAAGTCGATCAAACAAAGTGTTAATAGCTGATATTGACCCACAAGGCTCAGCCGTTACTTGGAGTTCTTCGGCATCCGATGAGTCTCCATTTCCTGCTCATGTAATTGGCTTAAATGCAGCAAAAGGTAAGGTTCATAATGAAATACGCAAATATGTTGATGATTACGACTTTATTATTATTGATTGCCCACCTAGCATTAATTCCACCGAAACTCAAAGTGCTTTGTTAATTTCAGACTTAGCCTTAATTCCAATTCTGCCCAGTCCACCAGATATTTGGGCATCAGTTGGAATTGTGCAAATTATCGAGAATGCCAAAACGGTCAATGAAAACTTACAAGCTAGATTGGTATTAAATCAAAAACAAGCTAATCGAACATTAGCCACAGAAAGTCTGGCTATCCTAGAAAACTTTCAAATTCCATTAGCTAAAACTACTTTAACGCAGCGAGAGATTTATCGTCAATGTGCCGCTTTTGGCGGAACTGTGTTTGATTTTGGTAAACGTGAGGCTGCAATACAAGAAATTGAAAGCCTCTGCCAAGAAATAGAAGATTTATTGAGGTAATGATGAATAAGAAATTTGGTAGTCATAAACAGTGAGTGATTAAGAGAACCTCAATTGGTTACGAATA
>JBAXNR010000171.1:0-2597 GCA_037133675.1 Methylococcales bacterium | reverse complement strand
AGTAGATACAGTTGTATCTATATCAATGATATATAAATGAAAAATAATTGAATTTGGATGAAAGTTAAGGATTGATAGGCACAGAAAGCTAAACAGAAAAGCGACCACCAGAGACCAGTCATAATTTTTTAATCGCATTGCTAATGATATGTCGAGAAAAACAAAAGCCGTGTAGACATGAAAACCCGTCACAAAAAAGCATTGAATACCTTCACGGATAAATTCATTTCGTTAGACATCACCCATTCAACAATCAAACCTTAGATAAGAGAAACGATTATGTACCAGAACAACTCTGATAAATTTGCCCGATTAAGAACCATTGAATCGGGTCAAACAACAACAGCCCAAAACCTTGGCAACAATAACCAAGCTAGAAATTGGAGCTATGAAAAAGATGGTAACGTCATGGGAACTATCACTGGCTTTGATAGCTTTGAACATCCACAATTTGGTGAACAACACACCGTGATCGTTAGGCTGGCAGACACTAACGAATTAGTATCCGCTTTTCTAAATGACTACTTGCAGGAAGGAATGCGTCGTCAAAATGCCCAAGTGGGTGACTTGATACTAATTCAGTTTTTAGGAAAACAACCAAGCGAACGTTTTAACCGATTTCATCTCGAAATTGAAAAAAGCTTTTAACCTGACATAACGACTACAACGTACTAGCCAAAAGCCAGTACGTTGCTCTCATTGACATTTTTTTGGTTAAAGTCACACAACACTATAAAGCCAGTAGAACATGACCTTATTAAATGACCGCGCTAAAGTTATCCACAAAGACTGTGGATAACTCTATGGATAAGCTGTTTCATTGATTGCTTAGTATTGGTTTTTATTGCAGTTTTGTTAAATTGACTAAAAAATAGACAATCTATTAATTAATTTAACTATCAATAAGTTACAGAGTTCTTGTGTAGTTAAACCATGCTAATAAAAAATACGGCTAAGTCATTGATTATGACTTGTGCATAACACTAACCAGACGATTTGAACTAAGGCAATTGCTGACAAATTTGAAGGTACTGTTTATCTGACTGGATTCTTTCGTTGACTCAATAAAATATATGATTTATATTTGATATATAAGTTACAAGCATATAACTAACATATAAAAGTTATATGATATTTGTATAGTCAATAACTAAATAAAGAGATGTTATGATCATTATTTGTGGTGGCATTAAAGGCGGTGGGGGAAAGACGACTACTGCTATCAACTTAGCAATAATGCGCGGGCTTGCTGGTTTTGAAGTGTTACTGGTTGATGCAGATAGCATTGATAATGGTAATGCTTCGGATTTTTCAGCTATCAGAGATGAAACTTTAAAGAGCAAACATTACACAGCTATTAAACTGAATGGCAAAGCAATTGCAAAAGAATTACCCACCTTTGCAAAAAAATTTAATGATATTGTCATTGATGTTGGTGGACATGATTCTATTTCACAACGGGCTTCGTTAACCGTTGCCGATCTACTCTTAATCCCTGTCTTTCCTTCCTCATTCGATACTTGGGTTATTGAATCAGTCAATACCTTAGTCAGTGAAGCGAGTTTGATTAATCCAAAGCTCAAAGCCTATTGTTTTATCAGTAGGGCAGATGTAATAGGAAATCAAAACGATGACACTTCCAAAATTTTGATTGAAGACTATCCAGAAATTGAATTTATTGATTGCCCGATTAGAAATCGAAAGGTTTTTAGAAATGCTTCCAGTCAAGGTCTAAGCGTTATCGAGTACAAACCAAAAGATCAAAAAGCAATTGATGAGTTAAAAGAACTGTATAAAGCTGTTTTTAGCCAACCTTTTAACTGACATCTAATCATCTTATATTCATCTGTTTATTATATGAAAACCATATAACAACTATTCATAAAAAATTACTAATTAGATAATAATCATCTATGGCAACTGTAACCAAAAAACCTTCAAAAAAAACAACTGACGCATTTATCGATCAAGCGGGTAGTAATTTAAGCGAAGGTGAAGTCAAAAAAAGCAAACCTAAAAAAAGCCAAGTTCCTTTGGTCATCTCTCCTCAGCTTCTGAAAGAACTTGATGAACACTTACAAGCATCCAGTATTGGATTAAGTCGTTCAAACTTTATTTGCCAAGCGATCAAAGAAAAATTGGATAGAGAATAAAAATCATATTCTTACCTGAACACATCTATCATATAAAAACCATATAACAATTATACATAAAGTATATGATTGTTATTGTCTTGATACTTAATTTTTTACTAATTCGATTTTTATAACTTAAGTAACACTAAAAACACTTAAGAATTGCTCGAATTTTATCCTTAATTATACGAAATATAAAAAACATAGGGCTATAGCCACATTGTTATAAAAACGCTTAAAACCGATTTCTAATCGTTTGTGGATTCAGTAGTTTTTAAAATACAACAACAAATTTTTACATCAAGGCGATTATGTTTTTAGTTCGTGAGTCTTGTTGTTGTTTTAACAGTTTAAACTGTTTTAAATCTTTTCGGTAGGCTACAGAGCGCATGGTATAAAGGTTTTAGCCCGCTAACTATGACCTTTTTCCCGCTAACTATGACCTTTTTCCCGCTAACTATG
>JBAXNR010000170.1:0-2611 GCA_037133675.1 Methylococcales bacterium | reverse complement strand
ATTTTATGAAACATTGAAACAAAAAATGAGACATTGAGCATTTATGAAACACCCGCTAAGCCCCTGAAGCTAGCAATAAAGGCTACTTCAGACTTGGCATAGGCTTTGCTTTAACTAAGAAAAACCCATAACAATAATCGCTTGGAGAGACATCATGATATTTAAACAATTGTTTGACAAAGAAACGTGGACTTACACTTATTTGATTGCTGACGAAGTAAGCAAAGAAGCTGCGTTTATTGATCCTGTTAATACTCAGATTGACGCTTATATCGCCTTGTTAGCAGAACATGGTTTGACGCTGAAATATTCGTTTGAAACTCATGTTCATGCAGATCACATCACTGCCAGTGGTTTGTTACGTCAACACACAGGCGCGAAAACCTGTGTCAGTTACAAAGGTGGAGCGCAATTAGCGGATATTCAGTTGCATGATGGTGATATGTTTCAACTGGGTAATGAGCAGATTAAAGCGATTGCTACCCCTGGTCACACCCCAGGTTGTAGCTCTTATTTGTGGCGTGATCGGTTATTTTCAGGTGATTCGCTGTTTATTGGCGGTTGTGGTCGCACCGATTTTCAAGGTGGTTCAGCCAGTGATTTGTACGATAGCATTACCCAAAAATTGTTCACCCTACCCGATGATACGCTGGTTTATCCAGGTCATGATTATTCAGAACGTTGGGTCAGTAACATTAAGCAAGAACGTACCACTAATCCACGTTTAGCAGGTAAAAGCCGTGAAGAGTTCATCGAGATTATGGCGAATCTGAATTTGCCTAAACCACGGTTGATTGATGAATCCGTGCCTGCGAATCGTTATTGCGGTTTGGATGAAAATGAACGTCAGGATGCAGTGGCGCGTCGTGAAGAAAGTGGTCATAGTTGCTCGATTCGCAGCAAGACAACAGGTGTTGATTTAGTGGCGGCGGCTAAGCAGCAAATCACCGAAGTGAATGTAGAAAAAGCCAAACAATTGTTGGCAGAAGGCAATATCACCTTGATTGATACCCGTGAAGAAAGCGAGTATGCCGTTGGTCATGTTGACAACGCGATATTGTTACCACGCGGCGTGATTGAATTTAAGCTTAGTAGCGTGCCTGAGTTAGCTGATCCAACCAAAGCGGTACTTATTTATTGCCGCACAGGTGGGCGTTCAGCATTGGCAGCGCAAACTTTGCAAACTTTAGGTTATACAACCGTGCTGTCTATGGCGGGTGGTTTTGAAGCATGGCAAAAAGCGTAAGCTTAAAAGTGTATTTTTGCCCTTAAGCATTGCGTTAAACTGTTATGAGTGCAAGGTTTAAACGCCTTGCACTCAAACCACATAATCATAAAAGAGAGGAATAATATGTCATCACATCACACACTTTTAATTGTTGGTGGCGGCGCGGCGGGCGTTGCAGTTGCCAATACTTATCGTCGTCAAGACAAAGAAATTGATATAGCGATTATCGAGCCAGCAGAAAAGCATTATTATCAACCTGGCTTTACTGTCATCGGTGGTGGTGCGTACACCATGAAAGAAACGACTAAACAGGAAGCCGATTTAATCCATCCTTCGGTTAAATGGATTAAAGAGTACGCTGATAGTTTTCAACCTGAAAGCAACACCGTGACCTTGCGTTCAGGCGAAGTAGTCAGTTATGACTATCTGGTGGTTTGCCCAGGTTTACAATTGGATTGGCAAAAAATCCAAGGCTTGACCGATACCATCGGCAAAAACAATGTCTGTAGTAATTATTCAGCAGAGACAGTGGAATACACTTGGCAATCCATTCAGGAAATGGTTGCTAAAGGTTCGGGTATCGCGTTATTTACCCAACCACCGATGCCCATTAAATGCGCAGGTGCGCCGCAAAAAATCATGTATCTGGCGGCTGATAGATTCCGTAAAAAAGGCATACTGGACAAATTCAGCGTTGAGTTTTGCACCGCAGGGCCTGCAATTTTTGGCATTCCTTTTTTCGCCAAAGCATTAACTAAAGTAGCGGCGGGTTATGGTATTAAAACCAATTTTAATACTAACTTGGTTGCCATTGATGGTGCGAACAAAACCGCTACTTTTGAAGTCACCGACAGCGAAGGCAACAAAACCCGCGTTGACAAAAAATTTGACATGATTCATGTCACACCACCACAAAGTGCGCCAGATTTCATCAAAAACAGTCCGTTAGCCAATGCCACAGGCTGGGTTGATGTCCATGACAAAACCTTGCAACACAATAAATACCCTAATGTGTTTGGCTTAGGCGATGTCGCATCAACGGGTAATGCAAAAACGGCCGCAGCGGTGCGTAAACAAGTCCCTGTCTTGATTGATAACCTGACTAATGTAATGAATCAAACCGCGTTGCGTGAAGGTTACGATGGTTATGGATCATGCCCATTAACCACCTCACTAAGCGGCGTAATATTGGCAGAGTTTTCTTACGGTGGCAAAATCACCCCGTCTTTTCCATTTGTTGACCCCAGAAAAAGCCGCTGGATTTGGTGGTTGGGTAAAACATCCATCTTTCCTTGGATGTACTGGCATTTAATGCTGAAAGGTTTTCGTTTTGATATTCCGCATTTAGCCAGTTATGCGGAAAAATTCGTCGATAAAGAATAA
>JBAXNR010000169.1:0-2720 GCA_037133675.1 Methylococcales bacterium | reverse complement strand
GTTGCTATATTATGCCAGATGTCAATGACATTTTTATGAGAAAGCCGTGGGTATGTACCCAGTTGCAATGTTTTGATTGTGACGTTGTGTTGAACATCATGCCAGTAAGTAGCCTCGATGTAACGCAGTGAAATCGAGGATTATCAAAATCATTTATTCTTTGATTCCGTTAAGCTTCATCGAAGCTAATTGCTAGGTTCAAAATACTGTAGTTTAGTCTAGTTTTGAAAGGCTCTCAGTATCTTTACTATTAATCCACTGGGCTTTAGCCGATTTAGGATTATTAGCATTTATGCTACCTACATAATTATAACCTTGATTCATTATTCTTTCTTCCCTCCATTTGTTCCCATTAAGACCAAAAATAAAGGAGATCACAATAGCAATAATCGCCACAACAAAATATTGGCTATCAGATCCAGCAACGAAAAGACGACTAATGAAAATATTAATGAAAATATTAATAATAAGTACAATAAAAAATACTTTCCATAAGCTTATCCAAAATGCCCAAATCCCCGTGAAAAAAAACGCTACCCATGACCAACCTTCTTTTATAGCCGTATAAGTTCCTTTAACGTCATTATAATAGATGCTATATATATTCATTTTTCCTCCAAATTGATATTTTTCTAATCAACCTAATTTAGCAAGTAGTAAGTAGCCCAGATGGAGCGATAGCGGGTTACTTGCCAACAAATCATTTATTGCTGCGATTTTTTCAAATCATCTTTCACTATTTTTCTTTGAATTAGCGGGATAACCAAAGATGTGCGTTCATTACCACCCGATGTGAACCAAGCCATCTCCCAATCGAATTTTATTGCTACAGGATAATAATCTGACGCATCAAGGTTCACCTGATAATTGCTACCGTGTTCTACCTTCACAGAGCATGGGATATTACAAGTAGTTGGGTTGCTTCCAGTATCACCTGCTAACTGCTTGATCTTCACAGTTGTTGGAGTAGCAGGCATAACAGCCATTTCTACAATGACAGGCGGCGTACAACCTGTAAGAGCAAGTGTGATTAGTAAGAGCAGTCTTTTTATAAGCCACATTGTTGCGTCCCCTCAATGTTTAACTGAAATTCGGTTGGTGTATATGAATACCCAGCCCCAGTGTTTCGATCAACAATTGAGCCAGCTATGCTTAAGTATGAGACAGCATTTTCTTCGGCGGATGTGAGCCAATATTGAGGACAGTAGCCATCCTTTTGCACAAGGATTAGATATGATTTTCCAAGAGTAGGGCGATGAACAGTCACTGTTCCATCTGACTCAGCTTTGCCTGCTGAAAATAGTTTCCCATCCCAAGTGTAAACTTTGAGTTGAGCATCCGCAGGTTTAACGTGTAAGTCTTGTTCTGTGCCAGAGATAATCGTAGCGCAACCCGACATCAGACAAGCAAGTAAGGCAATCACAATAATCACGCCTAGGTGATGTAGATTAATAGTTTTGTACCAATTTGGCTTTGCAATAGTATTAAAGCAATGAACCAACGATTTTTGTGTCCAAACGAGACTGATGTTTTCGTATACCATATTATTTCTCCTTATTCATACAAGGACTCTATTATTCTCATACTTTGGCGTGGTAATACCATTTTCATAATTCAACATAGTGAAAATTACTTTTGCAACTCGTAAACAGCCACGATAAGACGAGAGCTGTTTGAAATAGCTGATAAGGGTCGCCGTCGTTTCCCAATTGCCAGTAGCTGAGTTTAGCCGATATGGCGAGAGGTGAACTTTGATCTGGTGTATCTGGTTTGAATCGCTACTTGCGTAGACAGGGTTGATAAATACGAAGGTGAAGACCAATATCACCCAACTTAAGCTAAACCAGTTCAGAAAGAACCCTAATCTAGCGGTTTTAGGTTGTGAAATAAGCTTGTTCATAACGCCCATCCTTGTTTTATATACCAAGAATTAATGAGATGAATCAGCGGGATTAGGCTCGATTTTTCATGTCACACAAAAAAGCCAAACCCCTCTCTTAATGACTTTAACGAAATCATATTCGGCAGTTCGGCTTTCCGTTTGTTTATATCGGATCCGTGACTTTCTGTCCCTACCTTACGATAGGTTTAGCATTATTATTTTTATGGCATAAGATCACGAAATAAAATAAATTTCAACGAAGTAAATTAGTAAATAATTACAAATATTAGATAAATCAATAGAATAGATTTAGAAATATTAATTGATCCATCTCATTTAGGTATCTAGGTTGCGTCTTAAAATGGTTTGATATGTCAACACTATTCAGTGATACCACATTGATGACTGGAAGCATTAACACGATCTTTCATGTCCTTACCAGGTTTAAAGTGAACCTTGACTGTAGCCGATGAATGAACGACTGCACCCGTCTTTGGATTACGGGTTAGTCTGGGTGGGTTATGCCGACAATCGAAACTACCGAAGCCTCTGATTTCGATACGTTCACCTTGAGCTAACGCATCTGTCATTTGTCTCAGGATACAGTTCACCGCCAACTCTACATCTCTTTCCTGTAGTTCAGGTAATTTGTCTTTTAACGCCCGTATCAGCTTTGACTTGACCATAATGTCATTCCGTTCGTTGTAAATCTCCAAGTTTAGCAGCTTAAAAGTCCTCCAAGTTGAACGCATTAGAACTACCCAACAAGACTTTACTGAGTTGATAGAGCTAACTGCTAATAAACTGATTATGAAATAATAGGCGAAACAGTGGCAAA
>JBAXNR010000168.1:0-2820 GCA_037133675.1 Methylococcales bacterium | reverse complement strand
ATCCCGAAATAAGCCATAATCCCAAAAAGCTTGAAAGTGAAAAAATCAGAATAGTCTTCTTTAATTTTTCGGATGCTACTAAGTAATCACGGATTCCATACCCAGCAATGATTAAAGCAAGCATCATCATAGGCATTGAAAAAGTAGTGTCTATATGTACTATATTGTTGATAAAGGGAATAGCAATTAGGATTGATATAGGAATCAAGCCATAAGCAGTAGCCATTGCCAAGATAAATAACCCCCAACTACAGTAAACTATGGGTGATTGGCGCAAACGTAAACTCAAAAAAGCACTTGACATACAAAATAGGATAAATAAGTTTACTGATGGTGCTTTAATATCATTAAAATATGTTTGAAAAAAGAAATTATCAAAAAATCCAATGATAGACCACGATGGAAGTGTCTCAACAGTTGGAATATCATAAAAAGTAAATGCTTTACCCAGAGCGTTCAAAAAAAGCAACCAATAGGGTGCGGTAATCATGGCAAGTGCAATTCCGATTCCACCCACCAGAACAAATGAACGCATCTTTCCCCACTTAGGTATGGTGTATATCAAAAAACCAACTACCCCTAAAGCGTGTAAAAAACACGCTGTGATAACACCTTCTTTAGGTGTCCCTGCGTTAAGTTGTAGCCAAGTAATAACAGCCAGCAAAAAACCTTGCGCAACACAACTCTTTGTCTGTGGATTTGGTAAAGCCAAAACCGTGCTTAATCTGTCCCATTGCAACACCACCCAAGGCGCGTAAGTTAAAACAAAATAAGCAGGGTGGTTAAATCGATAGGCAAAGAAACCAAGAAAGCAACTAGAAAACGCAATTAATGCACCAGCCAATAATTTGTCGGTTAACCGAAAAACCAGCACGCCCATACCAATCGCAAAGATTGCCTTGGACAGAACGAATTTAATATCCCAGCCAATAGCACTTTCACCCAGAAAAACTGGAATCCAATGCAGAACATCTCCCATCATTGAATAGCCTTGAGCAAATAGAGGAAGTCCTCCATCTACATACCGATTCCAGAATGGAAACTCAAAATCACGAAATAGCGCATTATGCTGCACAACGCTACTTGGAGCAATACTCCAAGCTGTTGCATATACATCCGAACCACGAACATCTTCGCTGACGGCATCTGCTGGAAATCCTGGAAACCACAGGGAGTCACCATACAAAGCGTACACACCAAAAGGATGAACAAGGCTTTTACCAAAAAATATCACTGGATAACAACTAACGACTGCTGCAAAAAAACCAATAAATATTATCGTACTTCTTGGATTTGCAACTGCGTAATCAAACAGTTGCTCTAAAAACTCAGCAATGTGTTGTCTACGTTTAGTCAAGCCTATTAAAATAACGGAACTCAACAAGAAGTATCCCACATATATCCACCCACGTTGAACAAGAAAATCTATCCAACTGCTTTTTCTATCAAACGATGAGTTGTCTATAACTGTTGTAGGATCGTTAGCATTTTCTGTCGGATAAATAACTAATTCATCGTTATCAATAGCCATACTGCTAATTTGCTGTACTGCTTTAAAAGACTGGACAGGAAAATTTTTAAGCGTATTGCCAGCAGCATTTTCAATTCCTGCATTTTTTATTCTAAGCACGCTATTCTTAATTGCTGGATCGAAGCGAATCGACTTTATGCTTGTGACTAACTCAGGTAAACGAAATGAATACTTTTGATAAAACCGAGAACGCACTGGTATTATAGTGGAAACACTTCCTTTATTTGTATTAAAAAAAACCTCTGATATACATTTAGAATCAGATTCCATTTCAATTACGAAATATATTTCATTATTTAAACGATAATCTTTATACCCGGCCATACCAGCAATAAGTAGAACACAGACGATCAATAGCAATAGATTTATACGTATCATTTTAAAAATTGGTAGTTATAAAAATAAAAGTCACAGAATTAAATTACATTTTTGGATGAAAATACAAGTAATTCAAATATGGCACTCATCAGACTTTAAAAAAACAAAGTGTTATGGGTATAGCGACACAGTTTAGTGATTAATTTGTGATTTTAAGCCGACTGGACAATCCAACTGACACTCTTATAAGCAATAATAGAAACACCCATCCAAATAAACATACCCATAGTGCTTGGTTAAGTTTTTCTGGTCTGTAGGTAAAGCTTACATCATATTTTCCTGCCTTACTTACCCATATTCCCTTTGATGATTCATTGACCCGTATATAGTCAACTTTCTCACCATTTAGAGTTGCCACAAAATCACTAGGATAATAAGTTTCGCCAAGTACAATGATGCCAGAACTACTCGCATCAATGGTAAAATCGGAGCTGTTATTAGTCAACTTGTATTCCCTTGCAGGCACCACTTGGTAAGGTGCATTATTGCTTACCTCCCCCTGCGGAATAAATTGACTTTCTACTGCGGCAAAGGGTGTATGTGATTTATCTGCCAATGCCTCTAAAATATCCGATGGTTTATGTATCTCTACTATTTTGTTTACAAAAAAAGCCCTTGGCCAAACTGACTGTCTTTGCCAGACATCCAGATCGCTAGAGTGTACTAATTTCATGTCTTGAGGCATCTTAGTCTCAGGCGTAGCTACCATGAAACCTATCCCAAGAAAATCTAGTGCCGCTGCTCGACTTTCAATTTGCTCATTTGTAATTAAATGCAGCCAGCCCCATGCTGGGATGACTGGGTAATCAACAAGGGTCAATAGTTTTTGGTAATTCTTACTTCTCAACGCTTCAACAGGTACGATTCCTTCCAGACCCAATCTAGCGTTAAAGCCAGGAAATAATACATAT
>JBAXNR010000167.1:0-3234 GCA_037133675.1 Methylococcales bacterium | reverse complement strand
ACCACAATCGGCTTAATTTTCCGCTTGTGTTTGATTTGGAGAGATGGTATCTACATTGCTGCGCACGAACAAATAAAGGTGTTGGATAAAGAGCAAAGATTTACATCCTAGAAAGACGGAAACCAAGACCGCTGTCACGGCTGCCAGGTGTGAACCTGCCACGGTTTGCCGAGCGCAATCTGATTGGGTTGCCGAGCCACGAACCGCCACGAACCACATGAACCATCCTTGCACCATTATTACTTTCACATTGGTTTTCACTACCGCCATAATTTGCATAATACACTGAACACGTCCATTCCCACACATTACCAGCCATATCATACAAGCCCCACGGATTAGCGGGGTATGAGCCAACGGCAACGGTTGTTTGTTTATAAGCCCCTGTTTTTGCACCACAATTATTATAATCATAAGTACCGTTATAGTTGGCTTGTTTGGTGTTAATACAGTCGCCTGTATAAAATGCAGTCGTTGTATCCTTGCGAGCTGCATATTCCCATTCTGCCTCAGTCGGTAGTCGATAGGTTTTACCTGTTTGAGTATTTAGCTTTTTAATAAAATCCTGCACATAGTTATAAGTAACTTGTTCAACAGGCAAGTTGTCACCTTTAAAGTGCGATGGATTGTTACCCATTACCGCCCGCCATTGTGCTTGTGTGACTTCATATTTACCAATTTCAAAATCTTTTACGCAGATTTTATGCTGTCTTTCATCACCCATTCTTATCTTTTTAGTGTCGAGACCACTACCCATCATAAAACAATCGCCGTTGATTACGACCATATCAGATTCAAGTTTTGCTATTTCTGGCGGCAAAGAATCAGTTTCTACTGCTGGTTTTTCCTTAGCTGATTGTTGTTTATCTGGAAGTTTGACTGCACTCGAAGAATAATCATTCGGTGCAAGGTATGCGGCATCTCCAACGGCGATACATTTTCCTTGCGTAGTGGTCGGGCAGGCTTCTTTTTTTTCTGATTCCGCAAGGTTGATTTTGTCTTTGTAGCAGCTTAGTTCAGCAGTTGCGTCGTTGTTTTGGCACTGAGAGAAAGCCCCTGCGTTTCGATAGCACAGAACCCGCGCTGGATTATCGACAGCCGCATCACAGATCGCCGCATCAAATTTATCAAAACCATACGAGGATAAACTGTAAAAAAGTAAAATCATTAGTCGATATTTCATAACTAACCTGCTGTAATTAATTACTGTATAAGCCGAGTAGGGTTAAAAACTGTGAAAGTATTGTAAAAACCAACTCAAAAATTATGTTTAAAATTCTCCCTGTCGCCATGCTTCTTCAAACTTATCTCTAGCACGGATGTGTTCATTGCCACAAACAACTAAAAGATCGTGATCTTCATTGGGTGACTGACATTTGTCTGGTTTTTTATAAGACTCTTTAAATGCTTTCTCCGTTAGTCCTATATCATTTACCTCGGCAATATCAGCGGCATCTATTGGATTAATTTCGGCAATCGGTGGTTCTACAGTAGGAGGTTTTAGGGGTGGTAATATTGTTGTTGCAGGCAATGAACTATCAACAGCAATAAACTGATGTGCTTGAATTTTATTTTGACCCACGGATTGGTTTAATACGGCACTAATCAATTGTTCCGCAAACGCACCTGTGTACAAATACAAAAATGATCCTCCCAACACAATCCCTATACTGACACCTAGGACAATTTGTAGTACTAATTTCATGACTGAGTTCGCTTAATGCAATGTTGATTAAAAGTAATATGGGATTAACTATTTTCTATTAGCTTGCTTGATGATAGGTTTGTGTATTGCATCAAGTCGGTGACAGTATCACAGTATGAGAGTGAACTGAACGTGAACACCCCATCCTATCTTGCTCTGCATTAATTTCTCGCTCTGGAGTCTAATTTATTGCTAGACTCCACCCGCATATTCACTTTCAGTTCACAGTCACTGTGTGACAATTTGACCAATCTGTGATGGATGCCAAGCACTCGCATCAGGTTGCCTGACACCAGATCACAATTTATACCAAACTTAGGACGAGCGAAAATGAAAATATTAATAATACCGACGCTAGTATTGATGTCATCAGTAGCAATAGCCGACCCATCAATGATGGAACTCTGGCGAGATCAGTCGGGCAGACATTCTTTTTCCGATGAACGTTATCAACAGCAGTATTCGCCCGCGCAAAGACAAGGCTTTATAGATCAACGGAATGCTGAGATTGCTCACCGAAATAATGCGGAGATGACAAAACAGACTGCCCATGCCAACGAAATGCAACAATACTACGCATCTGAGCGTGCATCGAGAGAGTTTATCACTGACACAAGGCGTTTTAACGCGCCACCCATGCCACCGACAGTGCAGCCGCAGTTGGGGCAATATTATCCAAACAGTAATTATCCAAACAGCAATTATTCAGGAAGTAATTATTATGGAAATAGCGGAAATCAGCTACGTTTCACCCCCGCGCAGACCCAAGGTTTTATAGATCAGTTCAATATTGATAGGGCTAGGCAAGCTCAAGCGGCACGGGAACAATATGACGCAAATTATGAGAGTTGGCGACAAGAGCAGAATAGTCGAAGAGACACAGAGGGATTTGCCAGTTATAGCAACAACACAAGCTCTGGTTGTGAGATTAAACCCGTTATGACAGATGAAGACCGTAGGCGTTGTCAATAAACCCAAGCATCGAAACACGCCGAGTTATTATGAGTATTTTCATTGTCGAAGTTTGTACCGCGTACTACACGGCTATTGCGCTTTACTGGTTAAACCAACGTACGCACAGCGCGGGCTAGTTTCGTAACGCGTGTGGAACGGGAAGAGTGGTATCACCACGAAAAGACCCGCATTCCGCCTCACAAGTTGAACGTCAAGCAGAACTTGAGGGTAGGCGTTCCTAAGCGGGTCAATATATCGAACCAGCAAATCATTACCACGCCGTTGTAATAGATTAACGGTAAAGAAATACAGTCCACCTTCAACATAAACGCGATGATAATCGGGCATAAATCCTCTATGTAATGATATTTTCAAATCGTTTCAAGTAGGGCGGATTAGCGATAGAGACTGTGAAAGTATTAATCACTCCAAGCAAAATATTCATTTTTAGATACTGTACAATCAAACCCGTCATTCTGGCAGGGATGCCAGAATCCAGTGCCACGGATGGTAACTGCATGATTATAAATAATTATTGTGCAGTACCCAGTTTCAAAACCCTCGCTACGCTCTCC
>JBAXNR010000166.1:0-3239 GCA_037133675.1 Methylococcales bacterium | reverse complement strand
GCGCTAAATAAAGTTAAAAATAAATGTATTGAGTTTATGAAATACAGGATGTTTATCTACCCGCCGTTCACATAATATCAACAAGCATTATTTTTTATGGTGTTAGGTTATTTATTGCATTCGCTTTTTTTTTATTATTTTAGCTACGATAGTGACACTGAAAAATCAACGTGAGAAACAAGTAACGTAAAAGGACTAACACAAAGGTAAAGTAGCGTTAAAGGCGAGTGAAAGTCAGCAACTCGTTATTGGCAGCGAATGATAACATTGGTTAAATTTTTTAAATTACGATTAAAAGTAATCTTATATAGCAGGCAATATTTATCCAAGATATTTCGATGAATGCTATCCAGTTTTTTATAGATAGCTAGCCAAAAATACAGTCAATTTATAATTTGATGACTCAGCCAAATAATGAGAACAGACAGCCTGAGGCGATTTTTTAGCCCTGTTTGTACGATGCCAGCGATGGGTTCACAGATCAACGATTTTTAAGATGAGAAAGCCGAAATGCTGCTGAACTGCCAAAATAGCAGCCATTATTTTACTTCATTACTAACTTGTGTTAATTTATTACTAACTTGTGTTTTTGTTACTAACTTGTGTAGAAAAATATTTTTCAGGTGGGCGTTTCAAACGTCCAAATCCAGTCTTAGACATTTTTTATTCATGGTTCGGCTTTTGTTTAGCGTCTGATTTTAGTTTGCCTTTTTTAAATTTAGGAAAGTTGGTGTCTAAAATCAATCGCTCTGTGAACCTATAGCTATATAAAATAGCTTTTTTATAACAAGTCAATGAGCAATATTTACGGTTGTTAATCAGCTAATTATAAACCTAACTTCGTACATTAAAAATAGGGGTATTTTTGCTATTTTTTCTGTTAAAAAATTCAGGTATATATAAGGTGTATAAAAAACATTTTTTATACGGTTTTTCATGGTAATGATTATTGGTTTTTATATAATCTAATGTGAATGTAATTACAAGTATAACTAACGCCAGTAAATTGATTAGGACTATGAGTTCTAATATTATCATGTAAATTTAACTATAGTGTGGTGTATCAATGGACAATTATTCAACAGAAGAAAGTGAAGAGTGGTGGGATGAACATTATTTTAAAAGAAGTGTTTGTGCATTGCATGAAGAACACGATAATGTATCATTAGCTATTACAGAAAATCGTAATGCAGCAGATAACGTAATCTACTTAAATAACGTATTGCATCTGATTATAAAATCGAATGGAAATATATTTTCAACTGGTAACAAAAATGGACATAAATTTATCGAATGTAAAAACGAAAAAGTTTTCGATGCAATAAAAAGATATTACAAATATAGTAATATACAAGATATTACATCAACTTTTCCTCTTCATAAATTTAATCCCTATATTCAACTATTTTTCATGAATTTGAAGGATAAATTGGTAGGTAAGAGAGATTTCAATCTAATTCATTATACGGATGAATTGGTGCAGAATATAGTGGATATGCTCAATGAATTCATTGATAGCATCAGAAAGACTGTAGAGAGTTCAAAATTCAAAGCAGATTTGCGTCAGCATCAACTCCTGATAACAAAGAACCATAACAGTTTACTGGCATACATTGATAATCTATTCAAAAGACATAGTAGATTAATGGTGCTAAGAGTAGATTTTGGCTATACAAAGGATATTGGTATTTACATGCTAAATAAAAAAGAGATAGATGAAAAGTATTTGGAAGCAAAAAAAGACCGTGAGCATTTCTTTAATAATATGCGATCAAATAAGCTATTCGATAACATGCTAGGCTACGCTTGGAAACTCGAATTCGCATCTCTCAAAGGTTTTCACTACCACATGTTCTTTTTCTTTGATGGTTCAAAAGTACGCGAAGATGTTAGTATTGCTATGATGATTGGTGAATACTGGAAGAAAATAACGAGTAAGCGAGGTATTTATTACAACTGCAATGCTCATAAAGACACCTATGATTACCTAGGAATCGGTATGATTAATCACCATGATACTGAGTTGATGGAAAACCTTAAACATAAGGCTGCTCCGTATTTAACCAAAACAGACTATTACGCTAAGATTCATGCCACAGGCATAGGCATCGGAAAAACATTTAGTAGAGGAGAAATGAAAGCTAAAGTTACTAATAGAGGTAGACCAAGAAAAAATGCTAATACCGCATGACGTTGAATAGCTACCACAGCTTTTAATTGAGCGATGTTGCCGTTAATCATTGGTCGCTAAAGCATTAACAATCAGTTAGTAAATAACGCCTTAGAGCGTTATTTACTGCTTACTAATACATCACTAGCCAGATTGATAATATCGTTGCTCTTATAGCCGTCTAGTGAGCTTACATGACAATAATATCCTTTATTATTAGCTACTTACATTCAGTGTTTGCAAAATACATAAATAGCCAACAGTGAAACGCTCGTTTGGTTGGTTGGCTACTATCCCGTTAGCAGAATCTTGGGTAATTCACAAGCTCAATGTTTGCAGGTCGTTACAGTTACTAAAACCGTTTCCTCTGGTTCTTTCAGTAGTTTATACACCGTAGAGCGTCCTATGCCCATGTGCTTGGCAATTTCAGTTGCTCCCATACCTTTCTTGTGTAAGCTATTTAATTTCGTTCTATCGATAAATGGCTTACGACCAAACTGAACGCCTTTGGCTTTAGCTTCTAACCTGCCTTCATTAGTACGTTCCAAAATCCGTTGTCGTTCAGCCTGAGCAACGGCAGATAGGATAGTGACAACCATTTTACCCATAGCTCCTTCGGTACTAATCCCATCATCTAAGAATCGAATAGATACGCCAATAGCATCAAAGTCTTTAATCAGTTGAATCATATCGGCAGTATCACGTCCTAAGCGATCCAGCTTGGTCACAAGAACAACATCACCTGATTCAACTTTTAACCGTAATAGCTTAAGACCTTCTCGTTCAGCGTCCTTACCTGATTGTTTATCAGTGAAAATACGACTGTCAATCACGCCTTGTTGCTTTAAGGCTTTCAGTTGGACATCTAGGGATTGTTGACTGGTGGATACTCTGGCATAACCAAATAAGCGCATAGGAATGTCTCTTAAATCGTTTCATAGAAAATAGTGTCCATCATATAGCAAAAACCGATTTATTAGACAGGAAAAATAGAGCGTTTTTGAGTGTCTATTAAGTTATAACTTTTTGGACTCAGTGACAGGATGATTATGCGTTGTAACGGGGCTTG
>JBAXNR010000165.1:0-3253 GCA_037133675.1 Methylococcales bacterium | reverse complement strand
CCAGTAAGCGAAGTTTTTTAAGTGCTTCTTCGATATGTTTATTTTTTTCTTCTAGCTGAGCATTTAACTTTTCAAGCTCTTCATTTTTAATTTCCAATTCTTCATTCTTAGCCATAATAGCTAATTGATGGCAAGTATCTATGCCATAAATTTCTTTATATTTTCTTGCAATTGCGTTGTTGCCAGTTTTTTCAAAATATTCTTTTGCTTTATCTGACTCTCTTAATTTTTTATAATGAAGACCGAGTTCGTAACTAGCGATTATGTCATCTTGTTTATCTGCTTCTGCAAAAAAATCTAAAGATTTTTCTTCATCTTTTTTATAGTAGTAAAATCCTAAAATAACATAAGCAGGTGAACTTTTCTGATTTTCTAAAAAACAAATAATTTCATCAGAAAAAACAAAGTTAATAATATCTATGTCATTAAAATAGTAACTATTATCTGGTGGAAAAAGATTAGCCGCTACCTTATAAAGATATTCGTTAATTTCTTTTTTCTTTTGGTTACGATGTTGTTTTCTATCAAAAATATTAATTGGGCGTATTTCTTCCTCTGCTGGTTTATTTTCTAGGTAAGTAAGATACGCACTCCATAAATACCCACAACCACCTGATTCTTTAAAATATTTACAAGCCTTTTCGTCATTTTTTTCTACGCCGTGTCCATGATAGTAACAAATCCCTAACCCTATCAAAGCTAATATTTCAGTTTTTGTTTTACCTACATTAAGCATACTGCAAAGTGGTGAAAACGAACTTTGTTTATTGATTTCTTTAAAATACTCGAACGCCTCTTTGTAGTCCGACTTGGAATAATGACGTATTGCCAATTCACACAGTGCAGGTTTTTTTAAATTATGTTTTTTTAAATTATCAGAAAGTCTTGTGAGCCACTTATATTCTATATTTGAGCTTTTTTCCACTCCATTTCCATCAAAATAACAAACTGCTAATTCATATTGAGCAGGCCCATAGCCAAATTCAGCGGATTTTGTAAGCCATTCAATCGCGGTTGCCGTGTTTTTATCAACACCATTCCCACTAAAATAACACTCTGATAATTTATATTGTGCGGTTTTTTGTACATTTTGACGTGAGGAATAAGAAAAATTAATTCCAAATTTATTGTCTTGAAAGGGGTAATCGGCACATTTTTCAAACCACTTAACAGCTTCAGAGTAACTTTGTTTAACTCCTCGCCCTTTAAGATAACAATCCGCTAAATAATATTGAGCAATCGCTTGTTCATTTTTAATTTTTTTATTTTGATAAGTCTCTTGCTCATTAGTTTTAATAATGTGATTAGCGCATTTTTCAAACCATTTAACTGCATTAAGGTCATCTCGTTTAGTATTTAACTCTCCATCAAAATAACAAATTGCTAAAAAAAGCCAAGCTGCAAAGCACCCTTGATCAGCGGCTTTTTTACACCAATCAATCGTATTGGAGGAGTCTTTCCGAGCTATTTCCACAGGAGAAAGCGGTGTCTTATTAGGTTCTCCATCTGAGTTTCTAAATGACGAAATATGGGGGGGAAAAGAATTTTTCCACTGATTAAACTTACCATCACTGTCATCTTTTTCAAGTTGTTGGAATATAGATTTCAACAACGATTCCAAAATATGGAGTGACACTGGATGTGATTCTTTTATGCGGTCGAGTTCTTTTTTTAAATCTGGATTCATTATTTTTATGTCCAATCTAGTTCGCTTTTACTCTAAGAGTATTCAATTTAATTGCTTGGATTAAATTTAATCTGTTCAAAATGCCCTCATTAGCAACATATTTTTTGTTGCACTATCTGTATCATTTAAACATCAACAGCAACCAAAAACTGTAACGCTTTTGGTTGCTGATTGAATTATGTCATTGAGTCATCATGACAATTGCGACTGGGAAAATCAATCCCACAGCCAATCAATGATGCACACCACCCCTATACCAATAGCAATAGGTGCTAACACTGGTACTAGAACCGTACTACTAGATGCGGCAATTAGCGAGCTTGCTAAACCACTACTTCCAGTTGTTGTTAGTATGCCCGTTGTTGCCATACCAGCAGACTTACTGACTACGGATTTAACAACCGCTTGCGTTACTTGGCGTTCAACTTCTTTTTGAACCACGCGCCCTGCCACAACATTGGCTAGAGTTGATAGTTTTTTGCTTTCGTTCGCCGTGTTATACACGTTTGCAGCCGCTGCAATCAAGCTATTAACTTGATCGCTACTGTGCAAGCCATTGACGCACCAGTTGACGAAATGTTCACAGTTGTTGATGAGGACATTGTACCAGTCTTCGCCTAAACGACTGTGAGCGCGTTCGACACTTTCTGTTGCATCGTAACGGCGGAAAAAGTGTTCTCTGACACTCACGTCATGACCGTTAGCAAAGGCTTTAACGGTGGTGATGCAGATTGTGCCTGTGGATTGTCCATTGGCAAAACCTGAGTAATGGATGACTTCTCCATTACCGATGTATATGCCGTGATGGGTGTAGCCTGTTCTTGGGGTGACTAGGTGGTCTCCTATGTTCATGTTTTTTTCCTCTTGGAAGTTGTTTGGTATAGCGTTGTCGCAATGGCTGACACGCTGTTGAGTTTATTTAAATTTTTGTTTTATATCGTTGGGCATATCTTAGCCCTTTGTGTTCTGCTGCTAAAGGGAAAGCTGTGGGAGAGTTTTTGAGGATTTGCCGCGTGGTTTTTGGTTTTATGAACGGTGATTAATGGGCTTTGTGCGTATTAAAGGCTTTATAAAACAGTGGTTTGTTTGATGGAGGTTTGTGGGAGAGATTGTGAGTGGTGTGTTAAATCTGGAGTCAAAAAGCTTTAGCTTTTTTTAGCCAATAGCTAAAGATACTATGAAAGTATTCACCATTCAGCTAAAAAACGCCGTCATTCCAGCATGGATGCTGGAATCCAGTCACAGGGAGAGCGTAGCGAGGGTTTTGAAATAATATACTGTACAATAATTATTTATAATCATGTAGTTACCATCCTTGGCACTGGATTCTGGCATCCATGCCAGAATGACGGGTTTGAAAATTGTTGCATCTGACAATGATGGGTTTGAAAGTTATTGCATCTGACAATGACGGGTTTGAAGGTTATTGCATCTGACAATGACGGGTTTGAAGGTTATTGCATCTGACAATGACGGGTTTGAACGTTATTGCATCTGACAATGACGGGTTTAAGGAATATTTTCTTGAAATTATTAATACTTTCACAGTCTCTAAAGCTATTGGAC
>JBAXNR010000164.1:0-3271 GCA_037133675.1 Methylococcales bacterium | reverse complement strand
TCGGTTCAGGTTTTTTCGTCCAGCTAAACAAACTTGCTACGCCCACACCAATCAATTCTGGCATTTCTAATAAACTGAGACCTCGTTCTTCTGATGTGGTTACACTAAACAGGACACTCCACACACTAAAAACAGAATGCGTAAACCATAAAACACTGCAACCCGCGAAGCCGCCAGAAAATCTATCTTCGACTACATCGAAGTCTTCTACAATCGACAACGCTTCCATTCTAACAATGGCTACCTGTCACCTGTAGAATTTGAAATGCAGCATAAAGCTGCTGTGAATGTGTCCTGAAAAGTGTTGACACATCATTATGACCACTACAAAGATTAGGGGCAGGTTGAATAGCCCGCCCCGCTTCAAATGTTTTGGACTTTGAGTTGCTTTTAATGCGCGGTCAACGTCTGATTTTTTATCGTGACGCGATCAGCATCTGCTTTACTTTGCTCTTCTAGGCTTTTTTGAGCGATGGGTACAGGCATATATTGCAACGCAACTTCCAAAACTTCATCTATCCAATGCACGGGTCTTATATCTAAATTTTGTTTAATATTGTCTGGAATTTCCACGAGGTCTTTGGCATTTTCTGCTGGAATCAATACCGTAGTAATACCGCCACGATGGGCGGCTAACAGTTTTTCTTTTAAGCCGCCGATAGGTAATACTTCGCCACGCAGAGTGATTTCGCCTGTCATAGCAACATTTGCCCGCACAGGTATTTTGGTTAAGGCGGAAATAATAGCGGTACACATACCTATGCCCGCGCTAGGTCCATCTTTAGGGGTCGCGCCTTCGGGTACATGGACATGAATGTCATTGTTCTGAAATACGCTATTATCAAGCCCTAAAATATCTGCACGACTTCTGACGACGGTCATGGCGGCTTCAATGGATTCTTTCATTACATCGCCCAGTTTTCCTGTTGCCGAATGTTTGCCTTTACCCGCAATAACGGCAGTTTCAATGGTGAGTAATTCACCGCCCACTTCTGTCCAAGCCAAGCCAGTCACTTGTCCAATTTGATCTTGCTCTTCCGCTAAGCCATAACTAAAGCGTCTAACCCCTAAATAATCTTGCAGATTTTCAGGGCTGATAAGCACTTTTTCTTTTGTAGGGCTTAACAATAAACTTTTGACCACTTTACGACAGATTTTAGAAATATCGCGTTCCAGATTACGCACCCCCGCTTCACGCGAGTAGTAACGAATCATGTCTCTGACGACCGCTTCGGGAATCTCAATCTCGCGTTCTTTAAGCCCGTTATTAGTAATTTGCTTGGGGATTAAATAACGCAAAGCAATATTGATTTTTTCATCTTCGGTATAGCCTGCTAAACGGATGACTTCCATTCTGTCCAATAGGGCAGGGGGGATATTCATGGTGTTAGCGGTCGCTACAAACATAACATCGGATAAATCAAAATCCACTTCTAAGTAGTGGTCTGAGAAAGTGTGATTTTGTTCAGGGTCTAACACTTCCAATAATGCTGATGCAGGATCACCACGAAAATCCGCAGCCATTTTATCGATTTCATCCAATAAAAACATCGGATTACGAGTTTTTATTTTGGCTAAATTCTGTAAGATTTTCCCAGGCATTGAGCCAATGTAAGTGCGTCTATGACCACGAATTTCAGCTTCATCACGCACTCCACCGAGTGCCATGCGCACATAGCTACGATTAGTCGCCCGCGCAATCGATTCGCCTAAGGAAGTTTTACCCACACCTGGAGGGCCAACTAAACATAAAATAGGCCCTTTGAGCTGTTTGACTCGTTGATGCACAGCGAGATATTCCAAAATCCGCTCTTTGACTTTTTCTAAACCATAATGCTCAGTTTCCAGCACTTGTTCAGCAATTTTTAAATCATGGCGAACTTTGGTTTTTTTCTTCCACGGTACATTAATCATCCAATCAATGTAATTGCGTACCACGGTTGCTTCCGCTGACATTGGTGACATCATTTTAAGTTTGTTCAATTCTGCGTCTGCCTTGGTTTTCGCTTCCTTGGACATACCTGCATCGGCAATTTTTTTGGCTAGTTCTTCAATTTCATTAGGCACATCTTCCATTTCACCTAATTCTTTTTGAATCGCCTTCATTTGTTCGTTTAGGTAATATTCGCGCTGATTTTTCTCCATTTGCTGTTTGACGCGCCCGCGAATTTTCTTTTCCATTTCCAGAATATCAACTTCGCCTTCCATCAGCGTCATTAAATGCTCCAGACGCTTTTCAATGTCTACCGTTTCAAGAATAATCTGCTTATCATGCACTTTTAAACTCATGTGCGCGGCAATGGTATCCGCAAGCCGACTAGGATCATCAATGCCTGTTAATGAAATCAATACTTCAGGCGGAATTTTGTTATTCAGCTTAACGTATTGTTCAAATGAACTGATAGCAGTGCGTTGCAATACATCTTGACCTTGATCAGATAAGCTTGAAACATCGTCAAGCGGGGCAATTAGTGCAGTAAAAAAATGCGCTGTCTCATCATAGCGCAGCACTTCACAGCGTTGATCTCCTTCAACTAAGACTTTGACTGTACCATCAGGGAGTTTTAACAATTGCAGAATGTTGGCTAGTGTACCGACTCGATAAAGATCTGTAACCTCAGGATCATCAATTTCCGCTTCTTTTTGCGCCACCAACAACACTTGTTTGTCATCTTTCATGGCAGCTTCTAAAGCGTCTATCGATTTTTCCCTGCCGACAAATAACGGGATAACCATGTGCGGGTAAACCACTACATCTCTTAGCGGCAAGACGGGGATTAATACATCGGTTGATTGGTGCGTTTCCACAATGAATTCCTGTGTCAAATTTACGATGTAACCATTATGAGGATGCTAATCAAAATAGCAAGGCGTAGAAGTGGGTTTTTGTAAGTTTTAAAGGCAAAAAAGGGAGCTTTCGCAAAAAAGCTCCCTTTTTCCTTCGCGGGGCGGGTTATTCAACTCACTCGCCCGTTTAAATTAAAATGCGATTCGTGACATACCCAAAACGTTGCGCTGAGATGAATATCCCGTCGCGCTTCGTAATTATTACAGGTTCTTTTCAACCATTTTGATAATGTGCCTACGATAGGAGGCGCATCCTATTTCTCGAACGAGCGCGTTCGTGCCTCAGCCCATCCTTATATCTTGATTCTGAGAATTAAAAAGCCCAGAATCCCCGACTGATCATCGGGAGGGTGACGGGGAAGTCGAGCCCATCCTTAGGCAACAAGCCTGTTACATAGATAGAACTCCCCGCTATCCATACTCG
>JBAXNR010000163.1:0-3613 GCA_037133675.1 Methylococcales bacterium | reverse complement strand
TATGTACATGGATGGTGCAGGCGTAGCTCAGGATTATAACCAAGCGGTATTTTGGTTTAATAAAGCAGCAGAACAAGGTGATGCGGATGGACAATATCAATTAGGGTTTATGTACTACTATGGTAAAGGCGTGACTCAGGATTATAACCAAGCTGTTATTTTGTTTCGCAAAGCAGCACAACAAGGTAATGCTAATGCCATCGCCGCTTTAAAAAACTAGGTCAATAACCCCGCTATGCGTACCCATAACGCGATAAATCGCAATCCCTAGAAAGCAATAGCAAGTCACACATTAGGTTTTTTACATTGATTTGCATGATAAACTTTCCCAACTTCTATAATCCCGTCAACAAGTGGCAATCATGGTAAGCAAAAAACAAAGCATAGTCGTACAAGGCTCAGAGATTCACATCCTGTCCAAAGATAATGAAGACTACATTAGCCTGACAGATATGGTGCAAAACTTTGAGGGTGGTTCTTCACTGATAGAGTCGTGGCTACGCAATAAAAACACGCTGAGTTTTTTAGCCGTTTGGGAAAAAATGCACAACCCAAGTTTTAATTCCCTCGAATTCGATGGAATTAAAATGGAAGCGGGTCTAAACCGATTTACGATGTCTGCAAAAAAATGGATGGAAAAAGTCAACGGCATAGGTGTCATTGCTAAAGCGGGGCGTTATGGTGGTACGTTTGCCCATAAGGATATTGCGTTTGAGTTCGGCTCTTGGCTAAGTCCAGAATTTAAGCTCTATCTGATAAAAGAATTTCAACGCTTAAAAGAGCAGGAAATACAATCTGGTCAACTGGAATGGAATATTCGCCGTTCACTGACTAAAACCAATTACCATATTCATACCGATGCAATAAAAGAGTTTTTAATCCCGCCTGAGATTTCCAAAGAACAGGCGGGGCATATTTACGCTTCTGAAGCAGATTTGCTGAATATGGCATTATTTGGAAAAACAGCCAAAGAATGGCGGACAGAAAACCCTAACAGGGAAGGCAATATCCGTGATTATGCAACCGTTGGGCAATTAGTGGTTCTTGCCAGTCTGGAAAGTCAAAATGCGCTATTGATTGAACAACAAAAAAGCCAAACTGAACGGCTTTCAATACTCAATAAACTCGCCATTAAACAAATGAGGTCACTCATAGACAGCCCAGCAATTAAAAAACTGACGGGCGGTGATTTGTCGGAATGACAACGTAGCAAGGAATAAGATTGAATTGCCGCTTTTTTGCAACCCAATCTATCAACTACACCCTGTTTTTAAACTTTAATCACACGACTTTCATCATGAACATCATTGAATTAGCAAGAACCATTTTAGAGCAAGAAGGCAAAGAATTACATTTTAGAGAAATTGCTAAACGGGCTTTTATTCTCGATAAAACTATTGCCGATGATGAAGAAGCCTGTGCTAAAAAGATTGGATCAGCACTAAACGCACATATCAATAGGCACGATAAAAAACCCGCTGATGCTATTTTTAAGCGCATATCAAATGGTAAAGGCGGCTTTAAGTCAGGTGTTTATGGACTTAAAAGAAGAGCCGCGCCCAAGCCGCCCTTGCCAACAATTGTCCCAACAATGGCTGCCACTTTTATAGGCAAAGCAGGTGAATATGGCGTTTTTAGTGAGCTACTTTACTGGGGATATAACCCAGCTATGATGGTGGTAGACCACGGCGTTGATATTGTGGCTTCAATAAATGGCGAGTATTTTCATATTCAGGTCAAAACGGCTAACCCCAATGCAAATAAGAGCTTTAACTTTAAAATTAGCAAAGATATTTTTGAAATTCATGAAAACTCAAGAACATTTTATGTATTCGTTGTGCGGCGAGATGTAAAAGGTAGACCTATCAGCGATTACGTTATTATGCCAAGCAGTTTAATTCGGCAGCTTATGGCTCAAAACATTATCACATCGGGTAAAGACATTGCTTTTAGCATCACAGTAGACAACAATATTTTTAAAGTAAATGGACAGTATCAAGTCACAGGTGTTAATGATTTTTCGAGCATTAGGTAATATGAATTGGGAATAAAAAAATGGCGATGACAAAAAAAGAAAAAGAAGCGTTCGATGAAGCTATTTTACGAGCAGAGACTTTGGCTGCATTGCGTTGGACTACTCTGATTAATCCTGATATACCCATACCTAAAAAAGACAAGACAACAGGTTGGCTATATGACGTTTACTCAAAAAAAGTATATGAAGCATGGTCACGCTCAAATGAGCATGGTGCTATGCCTTATTATCCTGATAATGGTACTAAAAGAGGTGCAGCTTTATATTCGACAAAATCTCTTGCTTTAGCTGCTATGCGTTGCGCAATTGAAATGCAATCAGCTCAGGAATTATTGGATGTTGATAAGCTAATAGAAGGACATAAAAAAACACAAGTATTTTTTAATGATAAATTAGTTCCCTTGAGTGATATTGGCTTAGCACCTGAACAATGGTCTGCATTGTCTTATGATGAACAAAAAAAAATTCTGTCGTTTTACTGCTAAAAAATATTACGCCGCCTGTTACTCACTATTTAACCTTGCCCTAATCTGTTTACGCTCAGTCGCTATGTCCAGACAGCGTTCTGGTGTGGTGCAGTTTGGGCAATGTGGGCATTTAGATTCTGCAAGTCTGGCTTCAATGCGCTTGCACTCAGCCCTGATTTCTTCAACAGACATTTTTTGAATTTCCGCCCAATACGGGTCTATTTTTGTTTTAGACTGTTGTTCCAGTTTGGTTAATCGTCTTATTAATCGGTTCATGGTTTGATGCTCTCTTTTAAATCACCACGCATAAATAGGCATAAATATAAGCACATGAGAACCGCTAGGTATCGGTACTGTGTCCTTACACCTGCATTGAAAGTCATCCACTGATTCATCGGCTAAACGCATTATTCGGGTTTCTTTACCGCGTAAAGCAATCTCATAGCCTAATAGTTCAGGTTCAGAACCATCACCGCGTACACCCTGAAAATGGATATAAATCGGCTTTGGCTTTAGTGCAGTATTTTTGCTTTCTAATTTAGCGAGTCGGTTTTTTAGGTTCATGCGGTACGCTCTTTAGCAGGCTTGAATAATCAGGAAAACGCTTGTTTTTGGGCATATCGCCGCCCTGATTTACCCGCAAACATTCTTCAAAGGTTAAAAATTCGCTGTCTTTATTCGATACTTCCAGCTTCTTAACTCTATTCTTTACGCTCACTGTTTTGCTCCAATACTTCAATGCGTTTGGTTAGTTCGTCTATTTCAATAACCTTTGCCTGATTCGCTAAGGCGGTGATTAACTGACTACCAATGTCAGGCGGTATTTTCCCTTGCATCGTGGCGCGTATGATCTCGTTACCTTGACCAGCTAAAGACTCAACAAACGGTAAGTTTATCGGTACGGCTTGTGGTTTGAGTGCAGGACATACACGTTCTAATACCAGCTTGATCGCTTGCACATCACCGCCTTTGGCTAATTCGATTAGTTTGTTAAGAATGTCGGGTAAATCATCAGCTAAGCCCTTGCGTACCTTAGTGGCTGTTATGTGTGCAGGTGTTCTGCCCTTTGGGTTTCCAGATTGCCCTTTTTCAAATTTGCTCATGGTCTGTT
>JBAXNR010000162.1:0-3665 GCA_037133675.1 Methylococcales bacterium | reverse complement strand
CTTATTCGATTGATTTTGAGTAGTTTTAATCATACAAGGGTGGGCAAACGGCTTTATCGTTTGCCCACGCGGAACACACGAAATCCGCATAATCGGTGGGCAAGCAAAAAGACGCTTGCCCACCCTACGATAAAAACACGGGGATTATTCTCCAAAATCCGTTGGTTCAAACGTCGATATATCACCACCGCCCCATGATTCGGGGTATAACCCTGCTTTAACATCACGATGAAATGTCGAATATTGCCAATCAGCAACACGGGTAACATATCCGTGCTTCACTGGATTCCAATGAATGTAATCAATATGGCGGTTGAAATCTTCTTGATTACGGATTGAATGTTCCCAAAACCGTCGTTGCCATATTGTACTTTCGCGGTGTTTTACCTTGGATTTGTTCATCCAATCCTCACGTTTAAACAACTCGCCTGCTCGCTTGGAAAATCCTGCTTTAATCAAACTCCACCGTTTTGAATAATCGCTGTCGCCAGACGGCAATGTCCAAACGCAATGCGTGTGGTCTGGCAATAACACCCACGCATCAACGACAAACGGGTATTGTTGCCGTACTCGCTGGATAACCTCTCGCAATATTTGTCGGCTTTCTGGATGGATCAACAACGGCTGCCGACGGTAGGTGACCACGGTAAAAAAATAACAGCCACCAAATGTTCTGGCGCGGCGATAGTGTGACATGGTTATTGTGAGCAATTTTGAAGGAATTATATTACTGTAGCACGATAGAATGGGGCTGCACACTGCCTTAAGCCCTGTGCGTACCTTATCCATGAACACCCACTACACCGTGGATTTAACAACCTTTTCGCTATGCACAGCGTACTCTGTTTTGCTACTTTATTATTCTAAAACCCCTGCATCAAACGATTGCCGTGTTGTTTTAACCAATGATGTGGGGTTTTGTAATCGGGTAAATGGTCAGCAACTAACGCCCAAAACTGCGGCGAATGGTTACGAATTTGAATATGGCATAATTCATGGACTACCACATATTCAAGCACAGCGGGGGGAGCAATGATTAACAGGGCGTTGATTTGTATGTCGTTATGAATGCCGCAACTACCCCAGCGGCTTTTTTGGTTTTTAATCTTAAGGGTACGCGGCACTAGCTGATGTTTAGCTGTGTGTTGTTTGACCCGCTGTGTTACTTCAAGCAGTAATTGTTTTTTCATCCAACCCGTAAAATGGGCAACTGTAGTCTATTTTGGTATTTTTTAAGCGTAATAAATGACTATATTTTCCTATGGATTACTATGAATAATGTAAAATAAAAAAATACTATCGCTTAGTATTTGTTAGCTAGTGAATAACAGTTTTAACTATTTTTTGGAGAACAGTATTTTGGAAAACTTTACCCCTTTTTCGGCATTGGCAGGCGGGGCATTAATTGGTATCAGTGCCACCTTGCTTTTATTATTTAATGGGCGTATTGCTGGTATCAGCGGTATTTTAAATGGGGCATTTTTTGCGGCAAAAAATGATCGTCTTTGGCGGCTGTTATTTCTGCTTGGTTTGTTTTTAGGTGCGTTGTTGTTTGCTATCGTAGCACCTGATTTTAATACGCCACGGCAACATTATCCGTTACCATTACTGGCTATCGGTGGTTTTTTGGTGGGTTTTGGTGCGAAACTGGCAAACGGTTGTATCAGCGGGCATGGGGTTTGTGGCTTGGCTAATTTGTCGATCCGTTCTTTAGTGGCTACCTGTACATTTATGGGAGCAGGGATGCTAACAGTTTACCTTGTGCGTCATGTATTGGAGCTTGTAACATGAAAACTAATCTTATCGCGTTGTTATCGGGCATTATTTTTGGTGTGGGTTTAGCGTGGTCACGAATGATTAATCCTAATAAAGTGCTGGATTTTTTGGATGTCACAGGTCATTTTGATCCTAGTTTGATATTTGTGATGGTCGGCGCATTGTCGGTGGCATTGATTTCATTTAAATGGATGCGTGCCTTACCTGCACCGCTACTTAGCGACAAGTTTCAGTTGTCCAAAAATACCGTTATCGATAAGCCGCTGGTAATAGGTGCTGCTATTTTTGGCATTGGTTGGGGGTTGACAGGTTATTGTCCAGGTCCTGCGGTAGCTGGGTTAAGTTTATTTTCTGTGGAATCTGTTGTGATGGTGTTCACCATTTGTGCGGGGTTTTTTGTGTATAATCTACTGTTTGAAAAACATAAATAAGATCAGCTCATGAGTATTTTATTATTTTCCCTACGCGGTGTTCCTGATGATGAAGCAGACGAAGTACGCGAATTGCTGACCGAACAGAATATCGATTTTTATGAAACGCCCGCAGGAAATTGGGGAGTATCTATGCCTGCATTGTGGCTTCAAGATGACACAGAGCTGGTAAATGCTCAGTCTTTATTGAACCGCTATCAACAGCAACGTTTTATTACGCAACGCGAACTTTATTTGCAAACTAAACAAACGGGGCAACATAAAACCGTGTGGAAAGCATTGATAGAAAAACCGTTGCTGAGTAGCATCTATTTTCTAGCAATGGGGATGGTAATTTATGCCTCAATTCGCTTGTTGTTTGAATTCGGTCTGTGACGCATAGCAATGAAAATATTTTTTTAGCTACAAAATCCTGTATGTTGAGCTAATCTTAACGAGGCGTTGATTGACATGAGTGTTATTTTAGTTGCCAAACGATCAAACAGAGGAATATAGAATATGAAAAAAGATAAGTTGTTTATAGTATTGCTATTGGTCAGTATAGGCTACGTTACCAATATTAGTGTGACTATTGCTGCAAGCACACAGGCAGAAAATAAAAATGCTGCGAGCAGTCACAAAAAAAATAAACCTGCACGAAATACAGGGCATCAACGCCAAATGTCTGAAAAAGATATTACTGAATGTACCCAATTAATAGATAAAGTGGCGCGAACAGATAAATTACTGCAAAGTGAAATGATTGCTCCAGCTACTAGCTCCCAGCTAAAAAAACCTGCTACAACACAGATATTTGCTTCCGATAACCCTGCTGCTATCGCCCATTTAACAGGTGCTAGGGTGAATTTAGCGACATCGCCAGCTCCAGCAAATAGCGCACCACCCAATCGTAATCTTGCTACCTCAACAACACCTGTGCCATTAAAACAGGTTGCTAAGTCAACCATACCCGCAGGTACACAAATATTTGCTTCGGATGATCCCCAAAAAATTGCCCATTTAACGGGTAAAATAACGACTCCTCTGACTGGTTCAGCACCTCAAGTCGTTGCAAAAAAACCAGTAGTACACCCACGCATAGAATTGTTTGCACCGAATACTCCTGATTTAGATACGTTAGAAGGTAAATCTGCTAATCTGGCAGGTCTCCAAAAAACTGCCCCTGTTGATACCTTAAGTAAAACTAAAGCCAAAGTAAAACCAAAAAAAGCAAAAAAGACTGCACATAAATCAGACAAACCAGCTCCTGCGGTTGACGCTAACAAAAAAACAGAAGAGCCTGCGCCTAAATCAGACAAATCAGCTCCTGCGGCTGACGCTAACAAGAAAGCAGAAGAGCCTGCACCTAAGTCAGACAAACCAGCTCCTGCGGCTGATGCTAACAAGAAAACAGAAGAGTCTGCGCCTAAGTCAGAAAAACCAGCTCCTGCGGCTGATGCTAACAAGAAAACAGAAGAG
>JBAXNR010000161.1:0-3735 GCA_037133675.1 Methylococcales bacterium | reverse complement strand
GATAAATCTAACCGCCTAAAGGCGGTGGTTTTAACCTTGAAAACGGACTAATAAACTGTACTGATTTTTATATCGATAAATGTGGTAGCATTATAAAAATTTAACCCTTTCACCCCTGTATAACTGCTATGTTATGCTCTGCCTGACCGCTATCTTCTAGGAATAAAAGGAACAAAATGAAGCTTTTTCTTATAATTACTGCATTGCTCTTTCCTAACTTAGTTTTTGCAGCAGAAGCAACGACTCCGCTAGATTTAACCCACCATATTGTCGGTTATCTTGCTATTTTAATTACGGTAGCATCCTACATAGCGGCAATGTCTGAAGACGTGATTGAACTGCGAAAATCTAAACCGATGGTATTAGGTGCGGCATTAGCTTGGTTTGCAATTTGTATTTATTACACGATGAATGGACAAGCAAAAGCCGCATCGCTGGCATTTGAAAGTAATTTGCTGGCGTATATTGAATTGCTGTTATTCATTTTAGTGTCTATGACCTATCTTAACACCATGGAAGAGCGTGGTATTTTTGATGCCTTGCGCATATTTTTATTGAGTAAACGTTATAGCTATCGGCAACTGTTCTGGATTACGGGGGCATTAGCTTTTGTACTTTCTACCATTATCAGTGGTTTAGCGATTGGTTTATTAATGGGCGCGGTTGCCTCTGCGGTAGGAAAAAAACAGCCACAATTTGTCGCGTTAGCCTGTGTCAATGTGGTGGTCGCTACCAATGCGGGCGGGACTTTTAGCCCTTTAGGGGGTATTTCTACGCTGTTTGTTTGGCAACAAGGCATCTTACATTTTTTTGATTTTTTCCATTTGGCGATTCCGTGTTTAGTCAACTTTTTAGTACCCGCTAGTATCATGCACTTCTTTATTCCCAAAGAAACGCCTGATGTTTCGACACAAGCTATTAACCTGCGTCGCGGGGCTAAATGGGTGATTGTGCTGTTTGCTCTGACGTTAGTGATTACCGTTTTGTCTAATGTATTTCTACTATTACCCCCCGCCGCAGGAATGATGGCAGGATTGGGATTATTGCAATTTTTTAATTTTTATCTGAACAAAACCGCTCATGAAGAAGAAAGCGATTTTGCCCACGTTTATAAGCTTTTTCAGCTCGATGTGCCTAAAAAGAACAATAAGCAAACCTTTGATGTGTTTAAAAATGTCGGGCATATTGACTGGGATACCTTGTTATTTTTTTATGGCGCGATGATGCTGATTGGTGCTATCGGTTTTGTTGGTTATTTGGATGCTATTGCCCACTTCTTATTTGGGCAAATGAATCCCTCTGTCGCCAATATTTTAATTGGTCTGTCATCGGCTTTTGTTGATAACGGTACGTTGATGTTTGCGGTATTGAGTATGCACCCGCCTATTCATGCAGGTCAGTGGCTATTATTAACCCTAACGCTAGGCGTAGGCGGAAGTTTGTTAGCTATCGGTTCAGCACCTGGTGTCGGTATGCTGGGACAAATCAAAGAATATTCGTTTAGTTTCCACCTTCGCTGGATGCCCGCTGTTTTACTGGGTTATTTCGTGAGTGTCGCCGTACACTTTTGGATTAATGCAGCGTATTTTTAATTATGGTCGCTATTGCCCTCACCCTGTCGTTTACTAAAAATACATCATTACATTTCTCTGTATATTAATGGTCACAGTGAAAAAATTTACCTACCCGATCAGGGTTTATTATGAAGACACCGACGCAGGCGGCGTGGTGTATCATGCTAACTACCTGAAGTTTTTTGAACGTGCGAGAACGGAAATGCTCCGTGCCTTGGGCTATGAACAAGATTGGCTGAAAGCGAATGCGGGCATTATTTTTGTGGTGCGTTCGCTACAGATTGATTATTTGCGTCCTGCATTGTTTAATGAGCTTTTGCAGGTCAGCGCGAAAGTGATTGACTCTAAAAAAGCCAGCTTTACATTTAGCCAACATATTAACCGTGGCGATGAGCTGTTGTGTACTGGCATCGTTCGTATCGCCTGTTTAGACGCACACACTTTGCGCCCTAAAGCCATTCCTGATTATTTACTTGAGTTGTTAACCGCATGAATACTGATTTATCCTTACTCCATTTGATTCAAGAAGCTAGTTTTGTCGTCCAGTTTGTGATGGTGTTATTGCTGATCGCCTCGCTCGCCTCGTGGACGTTTATTTTTTCTAAACGCAAAGAATTGAACCGCGCCATTGAAATCACTGATGAATTTGAAGAGCAATTTTGGTCTGGTATGGCATTGACTGAGTTGTATCGAAAATTAGCCGCTAAAGATTTTAAGCCCGAAGGTATCGAAAAAATATTTTTGGCTGGGTATAAAGAATTTTCCAGAATGCGCCAAAGCGGTACGATTGAGCCTGCGGTGCAAGTTGAAAGTGCGCAACGAGCCATGCGGATTGAATTATCTCGTGAGTTGGATAGATTGGATGAGCATTTATCGTTTCTGGCGACGGTCGGTTCAACCAGCCCATATATTGGTTTATTTGGGACGGTATGGGGGATTATGAATTCCTTTATGTCGCTGGGTAACACCAAGCAAGCCACGCTGGCACAAGTTGCACCAGGAATTGCCGAAGCCTTGATTGCTACTGCGATTGGTTTATTTGCCGCCATTCCAGCAGTTATCGCTTATAACCGTTTTTCGACACGCTTGGATCGTTTAACAGGACGTTATGAATTATTCGTGGAAGAATTTGTGGTGTTATTACAAAGACAGGCACACAGCAAATGAGAAAAAGTCGTCGTAGAAAGCCAATGGCAGAAATCAATGTCGTGCCTTACATTGATGTCACTTTGGTATTGCTGATTATTTTTATGATTACTACGCCTATGCTACAAACTGGCGTGCAAGTTGAATTACCACAAGAAGCCTCCGCGCCTATTGAGCAAAAAGAAGACACACCGCCTATTATCGTGTCGATTAATGCACAAGGGCAGTATTATCTTAAAGTCGATAACCAAACCGATGAACCCATTCAACCTGAGGCAATTAATGCCCGCGTGATGGCAGTCTTGGCTAACAAACCCGCCACGCCTGTGTTAATCAATGCCGATAATAACGTGGATTATGGGTTTGTAGTCACCGTTATGGCTGCCTTGAAAAATGCGGGTGTCCCCAGCGTAGGGTTGATGACTAAACCAGAAGACAAATAAACCTAGATGGCTACTCAAAGAAACTTGTCATTGCCATTTATACTGGCTTTAATTTTACATCTGGTGTTGTTTGGCTTCTTTGGTTTAAGCGCGTTTCTCAAACCTAAAACCATCACTGCTGTCGTTCCAGAAATCATTCATGCTACTGTAGTCGATGCGTCCAAAATCGAGGCGGCGGCTGAGAAAAAACGCTTGGCAATAGAGAAAGTTGCACGCGAAAAAGCAGAAGCAGAAGCGGAAGAACGTGCCAGAATTGAAGCTGCCAAAGCCGCAGAAAAAGCTGCTGAACAGGCGAAAATTGAATCCGCCAGAGCCGAAGCAGAAGCCATTGAGCGGGCTAAAGTTGAGGCGGCAAGAGCTGAAAAAGAAGCGACTGAACGAGCAAAATCCGAGCTGGCAAAAGCTAAAGCAGATGCAGTGGCTGAACAAATGAAAGCTGAGGCGGCGGCTGAGCAAGCGAAAGCAGAGATTGCCCAAGCGAAAAGCGAAGCTGCCGAACAAGCTAAGGCTGAAATTGCCAAAGCAAAAGCCGAAGCCGCTGAACAAGCCAAAGCAGAAGCAACCAAAGCAAA
>JBAXNR010000160.1:0-3761 GCA_037133675.1 Methylococcales bacterium | reverse complement strand
CCGCGTTCACCACGGCGCACACGAACCGCAGAGCGTCTTTCGGTGATAGGTAGTGATTTAGAAAACTCAGATTTTATCAGTCGCCATCGTAACGGAAAATCATCATCACCTGTTGGCAATTCCAGTATGCAATGCAAATGCTCAGGTAATACAACAAACGCATGAATAGTGAACGGATGGGCTTTTTTTACCTTACGCACTGCCTCACGCAACGAGTCAATATGTCGAACCAGCAAATCATTACCACGCCGTTGTAACAAATTAACGGTAAAAAAATACAGTCCACCTTCAACGTAAACTCGGCGATAATCGGGCATAAATTCTCTATGTAGATATTTAAGTGGTTTCAAGTAGGGCGGATTAGCGATAGCGTAATCCGCCGAATGATACGTTTCACATACGGCGCAATACGCTATCGCTATCGCTATTGCGCCTTACGCCGTACGAGGTGTTCCAGCTCGATTTTTAAGGGTATTTATATACACTAATAACCCTGATTCCTGCCTTTTATTAACATTATTAATAAATTTAGCTGCTATAGGGAAAAGTCCAAAACCAGGTATAAAATGCCCTGTAATATCAAATACAGCATCTAATAAAGATTCACCGCTAATATATTTGAGCGATTTCTCTGCAATTAGTGAGTCTATAGATTCAGTGTATTTTTTATGAATTTTTTCGACAATGTCTGTAGTTATCCTACGAGGAGGTTCTGGTTGTAAAATGATACCTTCCATTAATTGATCAAGTTCTTTACGCAAAAACTGTGCATTATTTTGAAGATCAATTATATCTTTGGCTGTGAGTTGATATAAATTGGTTGCGCCAAGTTTTGTAAATAACTTTGATACTATGTTTTTTTGAATAACATCTTGTTTGTACAATTCATGCAAACGAACGAGTTCGGATTTGCCTTTTGTATCAACAATACCAGAGCAGCGTAAGCATTGTTGTGCAACAAGCATATAATACATATCGGCTCTAGCATCTACATAGCGCGAAGTAAGTTCAGGGCCATTATTTGAAGGCAATCTAAGATTAGTGTCAAATTCGGTCAAATATTCAAATATCAATTTGTGACTTTCTTTACTAATCATTGAAACAGATGAATTAGTTTTATCTCTCCCTTCTAGCCCCCAATATCTAAGAAGCTTCCCTTCAATTAACTCGTTATACGTTTTAACAAAATGAGGGTGAACTTGTAGAGGTATTTTAGTTTCTTCGAAAAATTTGTAAGGGATATAAATCGAATCACCATAAGTAATTAAAGACGAAACAACTTGATTCCACTGTGATAATCCGAAGCTTCCTTTTGATGTCAAAAAAAGATTATTCATAAAAAATACTCTGTGCGTTAGAAAAATCAGATTCGTAAATGTGATAACTTGTTGCTATGTGTGTATACGAAATTTTTAAAACCTCCAATTTATTAGCAACTATTCTAAGTAAATTACAATTAGCAATCATATCTGGAAGAGCAGCCATCCAAGCATCGTTACTTCGAAAAAGAGAGGTGAGATGAAGCGTTCCGTCTCTAATGAGAAATTGGTGCGTTACATTGCATGGAGGATGCTCCACATCACCGTCAACAGTTGGATCCCAAAGAATAACTACTGCTCTTCTTGAGCTTTTAAATTCCTCCAGTCTATTTATAACTTGGGTTAATTGATTAACATTTTTGTCACCATAATTAAATAATCTATTCCCAGTAGAAATTCCAGTAAAATCATTTTGAAGCGACTTTTCGTAGTGATCCACAAAACTAGATGGAAATTGATACTTATCTGAAACAGCAATAGGCATGGATACTATTGGGGCGTGTAAAATCAAATTACATTTTTCAATAGCCTGTAATCCCCGCTCAGTATTTGACCATTCGCCTTCTGCAAGAACCAATGAGATACTTTCTTCCCATAGTGCCGCAATAGATGAATTATTTATTATGCGCGGAGCTTGCACTATTCAATACTTCTCAAATAGTCACGGTAACTTTCAATTGCCAATGCGGTTGTTATTGTCACGTTTTCAGGGAGACTATCAATGGAAAACCACGCCATATCTTGATGGGAATCAGGTTCTACATTAGTGGGATTTCCATGAGTTACACGAACTAAAAATGCAGGTGATACCCAATGGAATGAACTATCTTTTCCTATGTGATTAGTAACACGAAGCAGACTAATAATTTCTCCATTTATATCCAACTCTTCAGACAATTCACGAAGAATGGCAGTCTCGATTGTTTCGCCAAATTCTACGGCACCGCCAGGAATTGACCAACATCCTTCTTCTGGCGGTTTTCTTCTTAACAGTAGTAGAATTTTATTATCTCCGTTTATTATAACGCCACCAACACCAACACCAATGTAATCAATACCTCGTTTCATAATACTATCTCCTAACAAAAAGGTTAAAATTAGTTCACCAAGAACATCGTTTATAGTTTTTTAACAAAATGCCATATTGCGGTTTCTTTGACATTTCCCCCATGAATATAGGGTCTAAAACTCTAGCTGCACCATCGACACTATCCAACGGTGGTTGAATAGACGTTGATCTTCTTTTGCCACGCAATGGAACAGGATTTTCATTTGTTATCCATCCAGTATCTACTGCTGTAACAAAAATATTATTTTGCCATAAATCTTTTGCGATAGTTCTCGTAAGCATATGAAGCCCAGCTTTTGCAATATTCGTATGAGGGTGATATACATTTTTATTTTTCTTTGAAAATACTCCCTCCATCGAAGAAACATTTACGATATATCGTCTATCACTTGTTGATTGCTTCATTATCGGCAAAAAACCGTTAATTAGTATAAAGGGGGATATTAAATTAACAAGTTGTACTTCTAATACCTCAATAGGATCAATATCACCCATCTTTCTCGTCCAGCTATTCTTTGATCGTAAATCTAATGGCTCACCATCAACATCGACAAGTCCATCAGGAAAATTATTGATGTCATCATCTCCTTGATACAAGTTTGGATAACCATAAATAATTTTTTTACTATTTGTTGCCATATATGACTTGTTATCAAATTGAGCAACTTTCTGTTCTAACTGTGTAGAAATGTCTTGTGTTAGTAAACTTTGTACCGAATATACGGGTTCTTCTAGTAAATTACGATAGTACATAAAAGGTCGCCTAATCGTTTGCGCTGCATTGTTTATGATAATGTCAAGCCTAGACGTTTTTACGGAAAACTCCCTTATAAAATCAATCACCATTGATGGGCTTAGCAAGTCAAGCTGAAAGATACACAAACGGTCTTTCCATTCGTCAAAATCAGTTTCGGCTTCAAATTTTTTGTATGCGTTACCAGAAAATCGTGTTGTACCAAATACATATGCTCCTGATCTAAGTAACTTCTTAGTTATTTCAAAACCAATTTTTATCCGACAACCAGTTACTAATGCTACCATTCCATTAAGATTAACATTTAATTCTCTCTTATTAAAATTAAACTCTCCACATTCTATACACATTGCCGTGTAGTGATTATGAGCTGAAATAATAGGATATTTACAAATATAGCATTTAGGTATTTCAGTTTCATACATAGTGGTATTGATAATCCGTATTAAGAAGCAAAACAAATTGGGGTAAAGGTAAAATTAGCAAGTAGTTCAATAAGATGTGCTAATGTACGAAGCGCATCTTATCGCGTTGATACGTTTTTAGTCATTCATTATAATCTGAGTAAAATCATTTTCAGCACTGTTCCAAAATATCATTACTGCCCCGCCTTGCTCAA
>JBAXNR010000159.1:0-3789 GCA_037133675.1 Methylococcales bacterium | reverse complement strand
CTTTTATCTCTGTTGTTACAACCAAAAACATGTCCTCAAAACACGATATGAGCCAAAGGTTTTTAGCGGTAAAAATGCCTGATTACCGCTTTTAAAGTTTTGGACGTTATCGGACGCTGTGAGTTTACGAAGATAATAATTTGTTTCAGGCATTGGTTTTTAATTTAAAACTTTCGCCTTTGTTAATTTGTTCGTTGATTTTACGACCACGCGCCAAAGCAGCCACTGCCAAAGGATTAGCTTTATCTTCGTTGATTTGTTCAACAAATCACGCCGCGTCTTTACCGCTTAGTTCAACTCTACCGAATATACTTGTTTTGATAGCCATAAGAAATAGCCCCGCTTAGTGTCTGTTATGTTGTGGTTAAAAATCTGGCAATTGTTGCGGTTTATTATGGTGTTTTTTTTTCAACTGCGCTATTTTTTCGCTATTTTGAAAATTAAAAATCATAACAAGCTGCAACCTATTGATTTTATTGAGCCGATGGGCGGAATCGAACCGCAGACCCACACATTACGAATGGGCGTAAGCGAAAAAATCACAACAAGCCACAACAAACATAAACAATAAAATCAATAACTTAACCATTATCCTTTGTTGTGGATTACTGCCATTTGTTGCCATTTTTTATAGTTAATTGGGACAAAAATGGGACAAAGATTTATACTCTAAGCCTAGAAACAAAGCGGGCTTGAAGGTGTACCACCACCAACAAGCCCATACCAATAACTTAACAAGCGGGTTAAGCAATAGTTAGGCACATTATACCAAAAAGCCGATTGCTACCCAACGGGGAACAATCATGGCACGCATAAAAGAAAGACCAGCTAAAGATGGCACAGCACGCTACACAGCCGAAGTAAGGCTAAAAGGCTATCCTACTCAATCAGCTACTTTTAAACGCTTAACCGATGCTAAAAAATGGATTGCATCAACAGAAAGCGCGATAAGAGAGGGGCGGCATTTCAAAACAGCCGAAGCGAAAAAGCACACCTTAGCCGATTTAGTAGAACGCTACATTAAGGACGTGTTACCCACTAAGCCGAAAAAGGCACACGACCAAACCCAACAACTTAATTGGTGGAAAGAAAAAATAGGCTATTTAGCGTTAGCCGAAGTTACCCCCGCAATCATTGTTCAATACCGTGATGAATTATTGAGCGGCATAACGCCACGCGGTACACAAAGAACCCCCGCAACGGTTGTTCAATATATGCTTGCCCTTAGCCATGCGTTCACTATTGCCGTGAATGAATGGCAGTGGTTAGAAGATAACCCTATGCGTAAGGTGAAAAAACCTACACCATCACGCGGGCGGGTTAGATTTTTGGATGATGCTGAACGCGCCAAATTATTGACCGCCTGTAAAGAATCAACCAGTGATTGCCTTTATTTGTGCGTAGTCCTAGCCCTTGCTACTGGCATGAGACAAGGTGAATTAATGGGCTTACAGTGGCAGGATGTGAACCTTAAGGATGGTTTTTTAATTTTGCATGAAACCAAAAACGGCGAACGGCGGCGCGTTCCTTTGTCTGGTTTAGCCTTAGACTTACTAAAGAATCATGCAAAGATTAGACGATTAGACACCCCGCTATTATTCCCCTCACTGACTAAACCACAACAACCAATAGGATTAAAACGGGCATGGGAAACCGCCTTAAAACGCGCTGAAATTAATGATTTTCACTGGCACGACCTAAGACACTGCACAGCTTCTTATCTGGCTATGAATGGCGCGTCATTGGCTGAAATTGCCGAAGTGTTGGGGCATAAGACCTTAGCTATGGTGAAACGCTACGCCCATTTATCCGATGGACACGTTAGTAACGTGGTTGCCAGTATGAACGCTAAGATTTTCGGGGGTGTGTGATGGGCTTGTCTGATAAGTTTCGAGAACAAAAAATTGCAGAGTATTACCGAAGTATGGACAAGCTTTCTTTAGAAACATGGCAGGATATAGTTGCTTGTGCTGAACGTGGATATAGCCACGAGTTCACCATCCAACTATTCAAAAGTAGCGGGATAAATTTATACACAGAAGACGGACTAAGATTAAATGCTTCCGTTGATGAAATAGCAGAAGCTTTGAACGAAGTTGATAGATTATCTGCTTACGATAACCTTGAGGGCAAAGTATTTAATCTTGTAAGCCTTGATGAACATACCCTTGATACTGTTTATATCAAACAATACGAGATTGCAGAAGCGTACAGCATGGCTGGTGAAACGCTTTTCCCGTGGCAACAGTTCATGGGTAGCGTAAAGAGTAAAGATGATGTTGTCTGGCTTAGTTGCGAACAGGCTCTTCTATGCGAAGCTGAACTATTAGACGGACGGCGAAAAGCGTTTGAGAAAATTAAAGCAAGCCGTAAATTTGCTACAAAGAAGAATGGAGATTCATTTGAAGTAGATGAGTTATTGGATGAATCAATTATTGATTTACTAAAAAATGAAAATCCAAAAGATGATTACGAAAAGCACTATCTTTTAGAAACATGGGCAAACATTCTTAAAAATGAACGTACACGCCAACTCAGATTATCCGCACCAACGCCTAGTCAAGATGCGATACGCAAAGAAACGATGGCTAAAATACGCTGTAAAACAAAAGAAATTAACCTGCTTTTGTGTGCAAGCGTAGACACAGGGAACGATGGTGGAGTTAGTCAAGCGAGTGACGACACCAAAGCGAATAATGGGCAGGTATCAAGACCATCAATTAATAAGAACGACTTTGAATTTTCAGGATTATTGAATATCCCTAAAAATGCAGGTAATTGGGCTTTTGCAATTGATGACATGGCTAGAGACTTTTTCAAAAAAAATAACAGACTACCTAATAAAGCCGAAGCATGGGGGCAATTATGTACAAGCCCGCCCGATGGGTACTCTATAACGGTAGGCAAAGATAAAAGGTTGAATATGCCAAGTGCTGACCCATTGACTCAACGCGCCTTTAATGAAAGGTGGAAACGTTACACCAAATAGACACAAACGCACCTATTCAAACGCAAGCCTACCAATTCATACGCGCCACCGTTTTAAAGACCTCAAAACGCATTTAATAACCTCAGAAGCAAGGCAACTTGTGGAAAAGCCTGTAACAACAGGAAACACTTTTTATTGAGGTTATTAAAATGCCAACTTTATCAACAGTAAAACAATTCACAGAAAAACAACCTGCGTTCACTCAAGGCGGTTTACGTTCTCTAATCTTCAATGAACATAAAAACGGCTTAGCCAAAAGCGGCGCGATTGTTCGTGTTGGGCGTAAAGTGCTTATTTGCGATTCAAAATTCCTTGAATGGGTTCATTCTCAAAATAAGGCGGCTTAATCATGGACAGATTACCAAGTAACGCCCATTCACAACGCGAACAAATCCTTAACTGGCTACGCCGTGAACCACTAACCACGCTACAAGCTCGAAAAGAGCTTGACATCATGCACCCCGCAGCGCGTATTCAAGAATTGCGTGAACAAGGGCATAACATCATTACCTATTGGACAACCGAGGACACGGGCAAAGGTAGCCACAGAGTAGCACGTTATGTGTTATTAATGAGGGTAGCCAATGAGTAACATCACTTTTTCAATTGGCAGTTATGTCAAAACAGCTAATGAGCAATTAACCACTGTTAGCCTAGGTTTAGCAAAACTGATTGAGTTATTCAGTACCCCTGCAATCATCACCGACAAACTAAAATCACCGTATTTTTTACGTTATGCAGGGCACACGGCTTTCTCATAAAAATGTCATTGACATCTGACATAATATAGCAACTTTAAC
>JBAXNR010000158.1:0-3852 GCA_037133675.1 Methylococcales bacterium | reverse complement strand
GAAAAAACTAATTTTAACGCTTAAGCAAGTTAATTTTTTATGAGAAAGCCGTGACTCAACAGCGAATTGTAACAAACATTTCGAAACTGGCATCCTAGTTTTCGGGCAGTGAATGATGAAAAAATAAAAACGGCGGCTTAAGCCTCCCTCGCTTTTGAATGTTCTCCATTGATAGCGTTGACAGCATTGATGGCGGTCATTTTTACCTCGTTTGCGAATTTTATTTGAGCTACAAAATGGGCAGCTGCATCCACTTTTCCAACGTAACTCCCTAATTGTATGGTAAACCTTGCTTTCATCGATTAATAATTGAAGACGTAGTATCATGGCAAAAATGCAAATTCTATCATGTCCTCAAAACACGATATGAGCCATAGATTATTGGCAATAAAAAATGTGACTTACAGCGAACCATTTTTTGAAGGTTATTTTCCTTATGTCTGGTGTTTTGATTTTAGAAGCAATGGCACAAACGGCAGGCTTACTTGATTTTGAATCGGCAGGTGGCAAACCAAAAGAGATGATTTGTTATCTTGCTGGTATTGATAAGGCAAAATTTAAACGCCCCGTTGTTCCAGGCGACCAATTAATGATTGAAACCTTGGGTGCTAGTTTTTAAATCATAAATTAAATTCAGCGATGGATAGAGGCACGAAGCCGTTTTCATCAGGGAGAAGACCGAACCATTCAATCAAGGTATTAAACGCGGCGACCATAAACCCAAGATGTGCTTGAAAATAATCATCGACTTGATGGCGCATTTTTTTGGTGTGGCAGACGACAGTCAACATCGAATAGACGGTTTCTATCAGCATTCTGCTGTTCCACTCGCCACGTCGGCAGAGTTTCATAGTGTCAGGATCACCCTCTTTTGCATGAAATCCAGTATCTGCCAACATGACGCACTGGTCTTTAAATTTTTCAATCAGGGGATGAAACCATGAGTCGTGAGCATTCGCAGCTGCCCATGCCCAACCAATAATCTGTCCTAAGTGATTGACTGCTAAACATAACTTGCCGCCAACAATCCAACGGTGATTGGAAATACCTGACTCGACCCACGCGTCAGGGTTGCGACCCTTGCGTATCGGATGAATCAATTCAACACCGTAACTGTCAATAATCCCCAGTAAACTCGGCTTAGCAAGAAACAGCTGCGCCCATTGCCACTGCGTTTTCATACGACGAAATAGCCGTGTCCGCTCTGGTAAATCTGGAAACCAATCACCATAATCGCGGCTTAACCAGCGGTAAAATGCCCGTTGCCCAACGCCTTTGATCGCATACAGCATACCTATCGTCACCAGTTCGCTTGGTAACAGTGCGGCTTGTCTGTGATTCGGAACATTTTTCATCTGGTCATCTATTCGGCAAAACAAATCAATGATCATGTCTTCTGTGGTCATGGCTAGATACTCCGTGATAAAAGCATTTTTAATCAAATGCTTATTACTTTATCTCTTGCTCACGACTTCCGCAAATTAACTAGCACCAAAGGTTAATCTACTGGCATAGTTTCTCGTCCAAAATAGGTGTTTTTGTAGTTCATGCGACAGAAACAGCGTTTTGAATAATCTCAAAACAGCTAGTGAATCTGTGAAGGTAAAAAAGTGTAGCAACTTGCTACACTTTTTCTAATTTGCTATCGAGCAGTTGTGCTAAAAACTCTTTTAGTTGCTGTTCTTGTTCGGCATTTATAACATTGGCATTTAGCTTAACAGTGATATGCCTAGTCGTTGATGAAATGTGACCGACTTTTTTACCTGCTTGAATGAGGTGATGTGAGCTTTGAAGGTGATGATCATTTATTTTATTTTCTTGTAATGCCGCTAGCTTTTTTCTGATATAGGTAGCCAGTTTAGTTTGATCTAATTCACCCGCTAATAATAATGCCCACGCTTCAACCAAACAGGTATTAAGCAATGGTGAGTTTTCTTGTTGTTTTAGCAATCTCTTAATATCGCTGGCGGCTGATCTTGATAACAATCGAGGATTGTTATCAAGATCAGTGCGAATAAATTCTGGCAACTCATCAAAGGCAAAATAGCGATACATATCTTCGCGATTAAAGCCTAATGATTCGGCTAATTTCTTTTTAGTAGGAAACAAGTTTTCTATTTGCCGCAGAGCTAAACCAATTTCATAGTCAGTTAAATCTTCACGGTCAATGTTTTCAGCAAGCGCGAAAACTGCCATATCGCTGTCAGTAATACTGGTTATTAAGGCTTCTATGGTGTGTTTATTAAGTAATTTATGCGCTCGCCACCGTCTTTCACCAGCGGCAATTTGATAGCGATTGTCGATTTTGCGCACTAAAATCGGCTCTAACAAACCGATTTCACTAATAGAAGCTGCTAATTGTTCCAGTTCTGCTTGTGGAAAAATACGCCGTGGCTGATAGGGATTAGCATCAATGTTATTAATGGGAATCAGGGTATATTCCCTGCCTTCGGTAAATTCAACCGATTGATTTGCTGCCGCATGACGCTGGTTGTTTTGCTGTAATTTTTCTTCCAGTAATTTTTTTAAGTCTTTGCTCATGCCTAGAGGTTTCCGTCTACGAGATTTAATTGTTTCGCAATAATTTCTGCTAAGCGTTTAAATGCACGCGAAACTTTTGAAGTTCTATCTAAAGCGTGCAGGCTCATTTGTGCAATTGCGGATTGATTAACTTTGGTGCTGGTAGGAATTTTGACATCAATTAATTTTCCAATCTGCTCTCTAGCAGATGCTTCAATTAATTTGCAAACGGTTTGCCGCTCATCATGGCGAATCAATAAGGCACCGATTAATACTAACTCAGGATTGATGCGGCGTATTTTTTCGACCAATTTCAGCAAATCAGTCACACCATACATACCATATTGTGAACCCGATTCAACAGGAATAATTAAATGTGTGGCAGCGGCTAACGCGTTGCTTGTAAGTAATTTCAAACTGGGTGGGCAATCAATCAAAATAACATCGAAAATACCCTGTAACGGTCTGATTTTATCACGCAGTTCTTCCGAAGGGCGAGGTGCATTATCTTTTAATTCATCCTCGGTTTTGCCTAATGCTAACGAACCATAAATCAATGAAACCCCTTCAATATTAGTATCGCTATCAATAGCCATCGGTAATTTTTCGATTTCAGAAAGTAATAATTCGGCGCAGGTTACCGCTACTTCACTGGGGTGTTTTTTGCCAATATGGAGACTGGCATTCGCTTGTGGATCAAGGTCTATTACCAAAACGGATAAATCCATTTTTGCCAGTTCAGCAGATAAATTAATAACAGTAGTGGTTTTTCCACAGCCTCCTTTATGGTTGGCAACGGCAATAGTGACAGTATTTTTTTGTAACATGTGTGTGCGAATTAGTTAATTTTTATGTGCAGTATAACAATATTGCAGCTAAAAAGTGTAGCAACTTGCTACACTTTCCCAGATACATAGTTAATCAGTCTTTAATCTACAATTCATAGTCTATGAGAACTCATTTCATTAGGTTGTAAACATTTGACTTATCAATATCCAACGCCACGCGTCTAATTGGATTGGTTAAACTAAATATGTAAAAAGTTATCGATACCCCAATACTTCTGTTGCCAATAGCACATCAAAACCCTTTCTGTTCGACTATAAAAACTTTGAACGGTGAAGAGACTAATGGTGAGGTAAAAATATCAATTCCCTTTCTTTGTGCCTCTTTAATTTTTCCTGTGACTGTTAAATCCGCTGTTTCAAAGAATGCCTGTTTTAATTCTTCTTGCTGTTTTTTTGCCTCTACCTTTTTTTGATTTTCAGTAGCCCAAGCCCCCACGGCTTTCTCATAAAAATGTCATTGACATCTGGCATAATATAGCAACTT
>JBAXNR010000157.1:0-3961 GCA_037133675.1 Methylococcales bacterium | reverse complement strand
CATACATCAAAAAGAAAGGAAATCGAATGCAGGTGCGAAACCTTTTGATGTGACCTTTATGTTTAAGATACTGATATTACAAAATTTATATGGTTTAGGTGATCATAGCCTCGAATATCAAATCAGGGATCGACTCAGCTTTACGCGCTTTTTAGGACTGTCTTTAAATGACCGTGTCCCTGATGAAAAAACGGTTTGGCTTTTTCGTGAAACTCTTGGGAAACTTGGTTTGGTTGAGGTTTTAATTGACCGCATGAAAGCACGTCAAAAATGGGCAAAACTCTTAAATTTCACGGTGAACCCGCAGAATTATTAGAACACGCGCTACTGGTACAAATGCAAAAAGAACAGCGTTCAATGGAAAGTGGTTTAACCATACTCGCCAGTATCGGCAGTACCACGCCTTTTGTGGGCTTATTTGGTACGGTACTCGGTATCATGCACGCTATGCACCAAATTACCGCCAGTGGTTCAACCAGCTTGGAAGTAGTTGCAGGACCTATCGGTGACGCATTGGTAGCAACCGCTATCGGTATTGCGGTCGCAGTACCTGCGGTATTGGCATACAATTTATTTTTGCGTAGCGTTAAACAACAACGCACAGGGCTAGAAAATTTTGTTGCTAGTTTTATGCACAACGCTTTTAGCAAGGACTAATCATGGCATTTAAACCACAAGGCGAAGACTCAGAAGCAATGAGTGAAATCAATGTCACACCGCTAGTGGATGTGATGTTGGTGTTGGTGATTATTCTATTAGTGACCGCGCCGTTAGTCACGCAATCGGTACATGTGAACCTACCCGAAACGGTTGAAACGACAGAAGACATTAAAGACCAACCCTTTCAATTGTACATAGATGATAAAAATGCCATTACCCTTAGCCTGAATGACATCAAAACACCTTATGCTAATCTTGCTGACTTAGAAGCCGCCTTGAAAATCGAGCATGACAAAGACCCTAAGATGGCAGTGCATTTACACGCTGACCAAAGCGTTGTTTATGGAAAAGCTGCTGAATTAATGGCAACCGTGCAACATGCAGGCATTTCAAAAATGGCATTTGTAACCACCGAACAGTAATTACCCTACCACTATTGAAATAACCGTTACTTGACTCCTATTACAAGACTCATTGATATACAATGCTGTGGAAAACTATATCGCCGTCCTAACCTTGTGTTTTTGAGACTTGCACTATGAACCTTGAAGCGTTTTTGTCTATTTTTACCTTACCCAGATTTTTGAAAAAATTGCTGCACAGCAACTATCTGGCTGTCTTATTAATCTCGGTTTTCCCCTCTATGACAATGGCAGCCGAAGAACCAATGAAGTTATTAGACTTAACACAACATTGGGCAGGTTATTCGGCTTTGTTTATTTTTACCGTCACCTACTTATTGGCGATGATAGAAGAAGTCACTGAATTAAAAAAGTCTAAGCCGATGGTGTTTGCAGCCAGTATTATCTGGATATTTATCGCAGTAGTCTATGCCAATAATGGAATGAGTGAACAAGCTGGGATAATGTTTCGTTCTTCTTTAGAAGCTTATGCTGAGCTATTTTTGTTCATCATGGTATCGATGACTTATTTAAACGCGATGGAAGACAGAGGCGTATTTGAAAATTTGCGCGTCTGGCTATTAAGCAAAAATTTTAGCTATCGTAAATTATTTTGGATTACGGGTTTTCAAGCTTTTTTTATTTCCTCTGCGTGTAATAATTTAACGACTGCTTTATTAATGGGTTCAGTGATTATCGCAGTGGGTAAAAATAATCCCAAATTTGTCACCCTGTCCTGTATTAATGTGGTCGTTGCCTCCAATGCGGGCGGTTCATTCAGTCCTTTTGGTGATATTACCACCCTATTGGTTTGGCAAAAAGGTGTCGTGCCGTTTGGAGATTTCTTTTCACTGTTACTACCCGCGATAGTCAATTTTGTACTGCCAGCCGCCATTATGAATCTCTTTATTTCCAAAGAAAGCCCAGAAGCTGTCATGGAAGCACAAGAAATGAAGCGCGGTGGTTGGGTTATTATTGGACTATTTGCCTTAACTATTATTACCTCTGCTTGTTTTGAAAACTTCCTGAATTTACCACCTGCCGCAGGTATGATGCTAGGGCTAACCTATCTATCATTTTTTAGTTTTTATATGCAAAAAACTAAATCATCAATACACGTTTTCGCGCCAGTAAAAGTTGACTACTTCGCGCCAATGAAATACATGAACAAGCCAAAAGTACCAACGCAACAAGATGAAGAAATAGACCAATCATTTGATGTGTTTCATAAAGTAGCCAATTTAGAATGGGATACCTTACTGTTTTTTTACGGAGTCATGGTGTGCGTCGGTGGCTTGAGTTTTATCGGCTATTTAGAGCTAACGTCTCATTATTTATACGGCGCAACTGTCGATCCAACCATTGCCAATATTGCAGTGGGTATTGCTTCAGCATTTATTGATAATGGAACGATTATGTTAGCTGTATTAACCATGATGCCTGATATTTCAGAAGGGCAATGGTTATTAGTGACACTAACTGCGGGTGTGGGTGGTAGCTTATTAGCGGTCGGATCAGCAGCGGGCGTGGGTTTGATGGGACAGGCAAAAGGCGTTTATACCTTTACCAGTCATTTAAAATGGACACCTGTTATTGCCCTCGGTTACGCGGGTAGTATAGCTGTTCATTTTCTCATCAATGGTCGTTTTTTTTAAACCTTCAGGAGAAATCATGCGCACTCTATTACTTATTTTTACCCTTGTTTTATGGACTCAACTGGCAGTTGCTGCTGATAGCTATGAGACTTACCACAACGACAAATTTGATTATTCGATAGACTATCCAAAAGACATTCTGTTTCCACAAGGCGAAGCAGATAATGGCGATGGGCAAAAATTTTTATCCAAAGATGCCGATACCAGCTTGGTGGTTTATGCGACAAATAATGCCTTAGACAAATCACTGGAAGAAGCGTACCGCGAAGAATCACGCGGCGGCACAGCCGAAAACCCTAAACGAGTGGTAACTTACAAGGTGCTGGAAGATAATTGGTTTGTGGTATCTGGTTATAATGCAGGACGTATTTTTTACCAAAAAACGCTATTAAATGGCGGTACATTTAAAACTTTTATGCTTGAATACGATGAAAGCGAAAAAGCCCGTTATGATGCAATTGCCAAACACATAGAAAAATCGTTTACTGATTAATAGGGCGTTGGTGCATGAATAAAATACAAATAAATCAAAGGGTTATATTTATTGGATTGATGGTTTTTGATTAAAAACAGCCGTTTTTTACTAAAAACATCACAAATAAACGGCGTAACACATTGATTGCAAATGACTTTATTCATGCACCAACGCCGATTAATAGCTAAGACACAAGGACAATCTCTTGTGGATAGTGGATTAAATCTGTTGTTTTTACTTTTGAGAATGACTGCCAGTCCTTGAAGGCATAGGTATCTACACAAGTTACCCGAAAAAAGTTTTAGCCGTTTTGTGTAAAACGGCTAGCTCTTCTGGGGGAGTAACTCTCTATTACCTCTAACATAGAAAGATAGACCCACAAACCTGCTAACAAGGCGGGATTGGTAAACTCTACGCCCCATTTCATCTGTCGCCCACTTAACTTAATCAGAAAAGTACGCAAGGCGTGGACTTCATCACTGTCGGTAGCGGCGATTTCCCAGACAAGTACGCAAGCCATGCTCACCACCAGCAAGCGTTTGGCAATCGCAAGTCCTGTTTCTTGCTGCCAAGATTCCAGATTTTGACCCGCACTTTTAAGCAGTTTAAAAAAGCTTTCTATTTTCCACCGCCAGTAATACCACAGGGCTATTTCACTGGCTGCAACGGCTGGCACGTTGGTTATCAACAGCCATTGCGCCAATATTTCGCCCGCATCGGACATCACCCTGCTGACCACTAAACGTGCTTCGACGGGCTTTCCTGCCACC
>JBAXNR010000156.1:0-3963 GCA_037133675.1 Methylococcales bacterium | reverse complement strand
ATGAGCGCAAAGCCGCATGATAACTAGAATTGCACTTGCTAGTTGAATCCAAGCTTTATACGCGCCAAATTAAGCGACTTGTCCGCATAGCGACATCATTTGTCCGAATAGCGGCAACTGTTTTTAATATTGGCTATTTATTCGACTTGGTTTTTTGCTGTTGCTTATGCCAATCTGCCATAAAACGCGGATCAATTTTTTCCCTGTTTTCAGGTTTCCATAAGTTAGAAGCTACCTTGCTAGGATTAACATCTAACTTACCTTTGCAGTCATCAATGGCTAACCAAGTGACTGCATACAGTGAGCATTGATTTTTACCGCCTTGCCTTGTTTGCTCTATGAAGCCATTGCCTATCAGTTCAACTAATGCGCCATGAATAGAACCCTGTGAACTCCAGCCATACAGTTTCATAATTTTAGGCGCGGCTGATAAATCACCGTTGTTTTTACCATCATATTGCGCTGTCAGATTGTCGAGTAAATGCGCTGCTTTATGGCTTAATACGGAAGCAGGTGACGGAATATTGTTTTTACAATCCGCTCTAAAGATATGGTGCGGTTTGGCTGCAAATGAGCAATCACTACGCCGCCCTTTAACTTTTTGCCGCTTATCAGCCATCGCCTAAATATCCAGAATCTTGCTTCTGCCAGCCACAAACATTTCCAGCTCTTTTTTGATTTGCTGAAAAATGTCTTTGTAGTACACGTTGTTTTCCATGCCTTGAGTCAAAACAGACGTAGCAGTCAATTCAGCCGTTTGCAGTGTTGATAACTGTATGGGCGTTAGCAATTCACGAACTTCTGAGGCTTTAGAGTCAATAATTAGAAAGCTGTTATAAACTGCCTTCGTTATAGTTGTGTAGTACCTCTGTGCATTGTTACTGCCGTTCGATTTGGCATAATCAATAAAAGTCTGAATTTCATCGGTTAAAAGTTTTCTGGCATCTTTACCCGACAAACGAACCATTTGAAAGGCTTGAGATTCACGCACTTTCGACTGCTTATCTAGGAGTTGCCGTAAACTCAAGAATTCATCGACTAATCGCTTTTGACCTTCTTTAGATTTTCTACCACCAATAAACGGCATGGCTTTCAAAAAACCTGCTTCGTTGAGTTCATAACATCGATAGGTTTTGCCGCGTGCCTCATAATTTGACGGCTTGGATTCAAGCCGTGAGATTGTGCCATCTTCGATTAAGCTATCGAGTGTCTGTCTCCGCCGTTGCTTTCATTTTCATTGTGCTAAAATTGCCGTGTCGAATGGAAAATAGCATACGAAAAAAGCTCCAGCGTGTAGTGTTAGCGCGGGGCTTTTTTTATGCCCCGCAATAAAATCACTGTAATTTTTGGCTGTATGGCGCGTAATTCCTGACTGTAACCCGCATTACTTATGCGATACGACTATCTGTGTCCAATTTTCCCAACTGGTAGCCGATGGCATAGACGCGAATCAATACAGATTTACGCGCCTCTACGATCCGCTAAACATTGGGTGAATGTAGGTACATGAACTAAAAAATTTCTGGCAGTCACTTTGACAAACGCCTCTTTAAATCCATTAGCCTCACGGTTTTTGAATAGCCAGTTAAATTCTGACTCTTTCAGCGGATTATCGGGGTGGATTGCAAAGGTGTTTTTTGGGCAGAAGTCGCCCAAGGTTGTATGAGTGGGGGTAGTGGTCATAAAAAAGCCTCAAGGGTTGTTAATCGTCTTGAGGCTTATGTTATTGGGTTGAAAGGGGAGTTGAAACAGAGGTGAAAAAATCAGTGTTGCATAATGCAGTTTGCATCAATTTTCATCAAAAATAATGTTGCATAATGTAGTTTGCATCATTTTTTCTTCGGCACTAATTGCCAATATAACGGGTTCTTCTCCATTAATTGCCGACCTAAAGTTGATCTATCTGGACGATAATTATATTGCCCTGTTTTTTTATCCTCTTCCCCGTTACAAAGTGGTTTTTTACCCTGTTTTACAAGTTCTTGATTTAACCGTTGGATTTCATTACCTATTTTCCTTTTTGCATCCTTTTCTTCTTTACCTTGCCTTATATATTCATTAAATTTTTCTCGATAAGGCTGCCATCTATCCTCAGCTTTTGCTAAATGAGCATTTGACGCTTTTTGTTGTTCCGCTTTAAGCTTCCATTCAAAATTATATTGTTCTACCTCAACCATCCGTTTAATTATGAAATACACCGTTTCGGAATCCACATCAGGTAATTGAGCAAACTGTTCTTGAGTAAGTAGCATTGCAAGCTGAATAATGCCATGAGCATTTTGGTCATATTCATTTCTATACGTTTTTTTGATTGTAATTGTAGGTGGTGGAACTTTTTCAAATGCAGCTCTTACCATTAGAACTTCCTTTTGTCGTTGAGGAGTAAGCTCTTCAATTGGTTTAGGCTGTAATAGTATTTTGAGGATTCGCGCTCGTTCAGTTTGTTGCTTAACTAACGCCTGTGATTTATTGTCTTTCGATTTTTCCATAAGCTATATACCCAAAATTATCAGGTCTAAATTATCTAATTCGTTTGTTCTCACTAAATAAACCTAGACCTGATTAATAAGTTACAAACTAATGCTTTTCGCCATCGTATCATTCAGCACTTGGGATTTATGCGCAGTTGATAAATGGGTATAGCGGTCGGTACTGGCTAGGCTTTTATGCCCCAAGATTTCAGCAATTTCTTTTAATGTCCTGCCATCACGCGCCAGTGTTGAGGCGGTATCATGACGCATATCATGCCATCGAAAGTTCTGGATATTAGCGGCTTTCAGGCAGTTTGCCCATTGCTTTTTATAATCGAAGGGTTTGTTTTGGTCGGTACTGGAGGGGAATAATAGACAACTACCGATTTCTCGATGCTTTTTGATTTCGTCCATAATGACGTTGGGAATCGGCGTGTGGCGCGGCGTTCCATTCTTGGTATCGGATAACATTGCTAGACCTTTTTCATTGCTATGTCATTCCAGCGTAACCGCTCTAATTCGCCTTTACGCATACCCGTAGTGAGTGCCATCAAGACTTTGAGATAAAATTTACCGCCAATGGCTTTAGATGCTTTAAGTAACTGGGGTTTTTCTTCATCGGATAGATAACGAACGATTTTGTTATCGACTTTGAGAGAGCGGACGCGCTTACAAGGATTTTCATCAATGTACTGCTCCAGAATACTGTCATCCTCTTGTTGCAAGGTGGCATAGTCCAGAATAGCGGATAAAACAGCGAGGTGCTTATTGTAGGTAGCAGGGGCTTGTGATTTTTTCGCTTTGAGGGTGTCGCGAATAAGTTCTGGGGTAATGTCTGAAAGTAGGAGTTTGCCTAAGCGTTGTTCCCAACATAAAACCAGTCGAACGCGATCATGGTCTTTTCCCGTCCACCAGTGCATATATTCATCGGCTAAGCGACTGAATTTAACGGTGCAGGGTTTTATGCCTTTGGCTTCGTATTCTTGAGAGTCTAACACAGCACGATTGCCCCAAGTACGAGCATCTTGTTTGCGTCTAAATGTTTTGGTTTTGATTCCCTTACCAGATTTGGTAAGAATACTACGATAACGGGCTTCGCCGTTTTTTAGAACTATTTTGATGATATGAAAATTTAACATCTGTGCATCCTCAAAAGAGGTTAAAAACAAGACTACCATTAAAATCACTGTAGTCGATAGTTTTAGTACACAGTTACTAAGAATTTTATCCTTAAAATTCCTTTAAAATCAAAGTCTTTGTGGTGGGTCGTGCGCGATTCGAACGCGCGACCATCGCATTAAAAGAGACTTGTATTAATCTTAACATGGCTATAACCAGCTAAAATACTGAATGTCATTAAAGCTAAAAGCTGTTAAAAGATTATGAACGCTGAATAATATGGAAAGAAAGTGGAAAGCTTTCATAATCATCAAATCGAAACCACATAATAAATTCAATGTCAATACATCAAATTTCATACCATACAAAATAA
>JBAXNR010000155.1:0-4009 GCA_037133675.1 Methylococcales bacterium | reverse complement strand
ATGACGGGTTTGAAGATTGTTGCATAAGACAAGGAATATTTTCTTGAAATTATTAATACTTTCACAGTCTCTAAAACTATTGGACTCCTAGTAGTTTATTAAATAACAGATTTAATCCATCACCTTGTAATAGTTAAAAACCATCGTTGATGGCTTGATTTTAAAACAGAGCATCTACAGCTCATTGATTTTTTATACCTAACCATAAAGTTTTTTGACTCCACGATAGCAAGCTATCGCCTGTTATAGATTTTCTGAACTAGCTCATAAAACCACGGTGGGCGAAATAATACTACCCACATCAATACTAATCCTGTGATAGGAATAGGTCCAATCTCTAGCAAGGTAATCAAAATAAGAACCAGCAAACAGATCAGACGCATATCTAGCCCCCCGCTAAACGTTGTTCAGTTTCCAGTACCAATTGCGTGGTTTTCAGCACGGTGTCAGGTGTTAAACTCATAGAATCAATACCGATTTCCACCAAAAATTCTGCCATTTCAGGATAATCAGACGGGGCTTGACCGCATAAGCCGCAATGTCTGCCATTACGTTTCGCGCCTATTACTGCCATACGGATCATGTCTTTAACACCGTCATCACGCTCATCAAAATCTTCGGCAAGAATAGCTGAATCTCTATCCACGCCCAAAGTCAGTTGGGTTAAATCGTTAGAGCCAATGGAAAAACCATCAAAATGTTTGGAAAATTCATCGATGGAAATGACGTTATTGGGAATTTCACACATCACATAAATTTGTAAGCCATTTTCACCACGCTTTAAACCCAGTTCCGCCATGTAGTCCAACACTTTTTTGGCTTCTTGGACACGGCGACAAAAGGGAATCATCAAAATAACATTGGTTAAACCCATATCATCGCGCACTCGTTTCATAGCGGCGCATTCCAGCGCGAAACCTTCGCGGTAGGCAGGATGGGTATAACGTGACGCACCACGAAAACCAATCATCGGATTTTCTTCATTAAATTCAAAATCACGACCGCCTAATAGCGTGGCGTATTCGTTGGTTTTAAAATCCGACATACGCACCACCACAGGTTTGGGGTAAAACGCCGCGCCGATTGTGCCTACACCTTCTGCCAGTTTGGAAATAAAAAATTCTTCAGCACTGGCATAACTGCGGGTCAAGACTTGTAATTGCTCACGTTCACCTGCGTCTTTAACACGTTCAGGATGTATCAATGCCATTGGATGCGCTTTGATATATTCGGTAATAATAAATTCCATACGCGCCAAACCCACGCCATCATTGGGTAAAAAGCTGGTTTTAAAGGCAATTTCTGGATTGCCAATATTGAGCATGATATGAGTTTTGGGGCGTTTTAATGCGGATAAATCAGTGCGACTTACGGTAAAATCCAGTAAGCCCGCATAGACTTTGCCTACATCTCCTTCTGCACAAGACACGGTAACAGGGGTATTATTCTGAATGGCAGTCGTCGCATTATCGCAACCGACCACCGCAGGAACGCCTAACTCGCGGGATATAATCGCGGCGTGGCAAGTGCGCCCTCCCCTATTGGTGACAATCGCCGAGGCAATTTTCATAATAGGTTCCCAATCAGGCGTGGTCATATCAGCAATCAATACTTCACCCGCTTTAAATTCCCCTAACTGCTCCGCTTTAAGAATTACCCGCGCCGTCCCTACCGCTATTTTACTACCCACCGAATGCCCAGTGACTAAGGCTTTAGCACCTTGTTTCAGTGTGTACTGCTCTAACACCATACCGCTTAATTGTGAAACCACGGTTTCAGGTCTCGCCTGCACAATGTACAACACACCATCTAAGCCATCTTTTGCCCATTCCATATCCATCGGCTTGGCTTGCCCTGCTTTTTTGCTGTAATGTTTTTCGATTTTAATCGCATAATCGGCAAGCGTTAGCACATCGACATCGGTCAAACAAAAGCGATTACGCTCTTCGCTGGAGGTGACAATATTTTGGGTGGATTCGCGGGTACTACCATCGCTGTACACCATTTTGATTTTTTTCGCGCCCAAAGTGCGCCGTAATACTGCACGATGTCCTTGATTAAAAGTCGGTTTGTGAACATAAAATTCATCGGGATCAACCGCACCTTGCACTACGTTTTCACCTAATCCGTAAGCACCTGTAATAAACACTACATCGGAAAAACCCGATTCGGTATCTAACGAAAACATCACCCCGCTGGATTCTAAATCCGAGCGTACCATTTTCATAATGCCAATAGATAACGCTAATTTGAAATGATCGAAACCTTGATCGACACGGTAGTGAATGGCGCGGTCTGTGAATAAACTGGCAAAGCAACGCTTACAAGATTCTAATAACGCCACTTCACCGCGTATATTCAAATAAGTATCCTGTTGCCCTGCAAAACTGGCAGTCGGTAAATCTTCGGCTGTGGCAGAGCTACGCACGGCAACACTTAACTCATCACCGTATTGTTCTTGCAATTGGGCGTAGGCAGCAATAATTTGTTGTTCGAGGTCTTTAGGTAGGGGTGCGGAATAAATAATATCGCGGGCTTTACGGGCGCGTTTGGCTAAATCGCTGACATCTTCGGCATTTAAGTCATCCAATGCCTGATGCAATGCTTCCCAGCCATTTGATTCCTCTAGCACATATCGGTAAGCCTCCGCCGTCACTGCAAAACCATTGGGGATTTGAATACCTTGCGGCGTAAGCTCTTGGTACATTTCACCCAAAGACGCATTTTTGCCGCCAACTAACGGCACATCTTCGATGCTTAATTCATTAAACCAACGAATATAATTTGTTTGTTCAGACATAATGTTCTCCTTGGGTGAGATGTTAGTAGCTTAGAGTTAACTACTTAACAAAAATCGAATCATATACATAACCAAGACTATACGCAAAGTTGTTTATCAAATTGCCAAAGCACGAATCAATTCTAATTGTTGATCAATGATCTCAGTCCTTTTTCCTAAGCAATTTGCTAATGGAACAAGTTCAACTTCACCTTTGTTAAACGCGGTGACATGAGCGTGCTGTCCTTGTTGAAGTGCATGAACAGCGGCATAACCCATTTTTGAAGCAACCGTGCGATCTAACGCGGTAGGGCTGCCGCCGCGTTGAATATGTCCCAAAATACAGACGCGTATTTCAAGCTGGTATTGCTTCATTAGCATATCTCTGATTTGGTAGCACACGCCCTCTTTTTCACCTTCTGCAACAATGATAATAGAAGAGGTTTTGCCACGCGCCACGCCTTTGTGGATGGTATCAGCAATGTCTTGATAGTTAATACCTTGATTGGGTAAAACCACTTGTTCCGCGCCTGTGCATAACGCTACTTGCAAAGCGATGCTGGAGGAGGTGCGTCCCATGACTTCAATCAAAAACGTATGTTGATGAGCAGATGCGGTGTCTCTGATATTGTCCACGGCATTAATCGCAGTCTGCACGGCAGTATTAAAACCAATAGTATATTCAGTACCCGCAATATCATTATCTATCGTACCAGGAATTCCGATAACAGGAATATTGTGTTCTTTATGCAAATTCATCGCGCCCGTAAAAGAACCATTACCACCGATGACGATTAAGCCATCAATGTGTTTTCTGGCTAATAAATGGGCGGCTTCTTGCCGCACTTGTGGCGTGTGAAATTCGGGGCAGCGTGAGGTATCGAGTATTGTGCCGCCGCGTTGAATGATATTACTCACCGATGAAAGGCTGAGTTTGTGCATATCACCTTCTAATAAACCCGTGTAACCACGATAAATACCGTAAATATTTATGCCTAGACCAATCGCAGTTCTCACTACTGAACGAATAGCTGGATTCATGCCAGGGCTATCGCCGCCACTACACAGCACAGCTAGGGATTTAATGCTTTTTGTCTTGGTTTCCATGATGACACCTGTTAGGTTTGGTTTGATTGGATTTATTGGAGTAAAACAGCTTTAGCTGTTTTATGTCCAATAGCTAAAGAGACTGTGAAAGTATTCAGTTACAGCGACCAAATGGCTAAAAAT
>JBAXNR010000154.1:0-4038 GCA_037133675.1 Methylococcales bacterium | reverse complement strand
AATATATCATTGTCTTGGAGAGATACAAGCCCGCATGGAGCTTGCGGAATGCGGGGCTTTTCGTGATGATTCCGCTGTTCCCCGCGTTCCGCTACGCTCCACACGGGCTACGCAATTCATAAGATGGACAGAACCATCAAATCAAGATTAATAACTGATGTTACGCAGTCCTTAAATTTCGCAACTCAGTATAAGCCCCTAATAAAAAACTTTGCCTGCAAAGCAAAGTGGTGTGTTTGCATTTTATCTTCAAGCATTCCAACTTGAAAACCGCGTAGATAGCCATAAAAATAGGATTGTTCTGTGTTGTTACTGTGCGAGTGGGCGATTTTGCCACCCCCGCATTGGATTTTAACGACTTGTGAAACTCTTCTACTTTCCACCGTTTTTGATAGAGCGTAGCCACTTGTTCGCCATCACAAGTCAGACCACTGCAAACCATATTCACTGTTGCCCTGCTGCCATCTTTGTTTGTAAAGACCCGCCGAACGGACGCACTTCTTCATCAAAGCCCCACTGCCTGTGTATCCGATAAGTCCAGTTCACTTACTTTTGCGGATGATCTCGAAGGCAACGGGTATCGAAACATCGCCGCTGTAATAAAGCGCGTTCAGTAGGTTGATGCCTTTGACAGTATGACCTTCACAATGGTCATAGTGCCAGCACATAATCTCGTTTTCGTCAGTCCATTGTTTTTCTTGAATAGTGTCGTCAAAAATCAGGCAAGCGTCCTCGCATTCACAAGCCGAACAGTTGGCTTAACCTCTTTCTGTATGTTTTTTGAGGTGAACTCTTGTTTCGATAATAGCCGTGTAATCTAGTCATGGCTGACCTCTCCTTCCATCATGGTGGATAATCCTGTCGCGGTTGCATAGCCAGCAGCGTTGACCATTAAATAGTCTGTGGATAAGTTCAAGGTGATTTGTTTTCATGCCGAAAATAATACTCTTTTTATTCAGGAGTGCGTAACATCAGTTAATAAAGTGTTGTCGTGACAAGGAAAATTATTTTAGCTAGATTTGAATCCAAGTTTTATAGTAACATTTTAAAGCGCGACTTTTAATTTACTCGGATTCGCAAATTCAATAAACAAAAATATTATTATGAAGACACATAAACAAAAGTCCAACAGCCTGAAATTTGTACTCAGCTTGTCGCTAGCACTCGGTGCGCAATGTCTTTATGCCGAAGAGTTTGCGTATAAAGCGCAAAATCCTTTAAGTCCAACTTACAGCATCCCATTAAAATACACCTATCACGGTGGTGCTAAAAATGGTGGAGTATCAATCGGCAGTGTACAGCCGATTATTCCAGTTTCACTGGGTTCTTGGAACATGATTAATCAGCTTTCATTAAATTTTATCGGCACGCCAGGTGGTGTACATGGTATCGCTGAGCTACCCGAACCTTATGCTGGCTCAGGGGCTTATGGTCTGGGCGATACAACGTTTACCTCACTGTTTACCCCTGTTAATTCTGATAGTGTTAGCTGGGGTTTCGGACCTACTTTCGTTTTTCCAACCGATACACTTTTTTCAGATATAACGAATCGTGCATCGAGGCAACTTGGTAGTGGAAAGTTTAGTATCGGCCCTAGTTTCATGATTGTAACGCAACCTAAACCTTGGGTTTTGGGACTCAATATCAAACAAATTTGGTCAGTAATGGGTAGTCAAAGTCGCCTTGATGTGAGTCAAATGCAGCTGAAACCTTTTGTTAATTACAATCTGTCAAATGGTTGGTATCTGGCTTCCAATATGGATACGGTCGTAAACTGGAATAACCATAACAACCCGCGTTGAACAATACCTGTTGGTGGCGGTGTGGGCAAAATATTTACAGTTGGCAATAATGCTATCAATATTCGTGCGGAAAGTTACTATAATCCCATAAAATCCACTCAAACCCCTGACTGGTCTGCCAATCTTAATGTTCAATTTCTTTTTGGAAAATAAGTTGGTAGTTCGGATTAGCGATAACGTAACCCAACATTTGCTGAGGTTTTATATCAGTGCAATGGCTTAATAATTATGTGATTGGGCGGAATACAAATCTAGGTTTGTATTCCGAAAACACAGTACCCAAACAGCCATTTATGAATGCAGTATTTTATAACGTTCGATGGCAATACAGGCATTGAACAACATTCTTTCACGTCCAAGTCGTTCAGCCAGTCCAGAGCGGCGTACCATTTCAAGTACATCAGGGTTTAATCCTGCCAACCACAATGTGATCCCGTTACTCGCTACCACTTGCTCGCCTTCTACTAATCTTTGTAATGCTGAATACTCAATATTAGGTACTCGACTCATATCTAATACAACGATCTGTGCGTGGTATTGTGCGATCAGCACGTTCATTTTATCAGCGACATCCTGTACATTGACAAAGTAAATACTGCCTTCGGGTCGTATGACGAGCAATCCGTCAACAGTTTCATCATTAGGGTATTCAGGTGATAACGGGCGTAGTACATCAGTATTAGGTTTGCGACCAATGGCAGATACCCGCAAATTAGCAGTCTGGCGAGAAAGTCCGAGTAGTGACACAATAATCGCCACGACAATTCCCTGTAGCGTACCGAACACCAGCACACCTAAACAGGCGATGACTGCCCACTGAAATTCCATTGCGCGGATTTTATAAATGGCAATAAATTCCTTGGGTTCAATTAAACTGGCTGAGTAGACGATGATAACCGTTGCCAGCGTGGCATAAGGTAAGAGTGCGAGCAACGGAGCTAATAATAGCATCACAGCGGCAGCAACAACGGCAGTCACTAAGGATGACTTTTGCGAAACAGCACCCGCAGCACGGACGACAGCCGTTTGTGACGTGCCACCCCCTGCTGGCATTGCAGAAAATAAGCCCCCGCCTAGATTAGCTATGCCAATGGAGATAAGCTCTCGATTGGCATTAATGACTGGCTCATCTCTCTTGACAAAGGCTCTGGCAACGGCAATGGATTCAGTAAAACTCATCAAAGCAATACCCAATGCACCAGGTAGTAATTGCCTTACCAAATCAATATTAGGGAGCGTTAGTGAAGGCAAGCCTTTAGGAATTAATCCAACCGTCGCAACACCTTGAACATTCAGCCCCCAGAACCACGAAGCAAAAATCGCCCCGCTGATGACTACCAATGGGGCAGGAGAATGTGGCGATAAGCGTATCATGCCTAACAATATCAGCAAGGTGATAACAGCCACCACCAAGGTAGGGAATGAGGTATGGGGAAGCTGATGAAAAAGTGAGAGTAAATCGAAAAAGAAACCTTGCTTGTCGATATGAACACCCAATAATTTGGGTAGCTGATCGAATACAATCACCAGTCCTACGCCTGCTTTAAAGCCAGTCAACACAGGACTGGAAATAAAATTGGCAACAAACCCCAGTCTTAATAGTGAGGCAAGTATTAACAGTACACCAACTAAGACGGTCAAGGTAGCGAGTGCCGTTATTAACTGAGCAGGATCACCACTAGGCACCACTAAGCTAAGCTGCGCACCTGTGAGAATACCCAGCGTAGTCGTCGAGCTGACGCTCAGCACTTTGGATGATCCTAGAGTATCATCGGTATAAAAGCGGTATAAAGACCCACTGATACGGGCAAACCCGCAACAGTGGCATAAGCCATTGCCTTAGGTAGTACGATTGCCGCTGCTGTAAGTCCTGCAATCACATCGAAGCGTAACGCAACAGATGTTGATAGTTGTGCTGTATTTTGTGAATTCATGTTATTTATCTTTTTACTGTCAAATCACAGTCAATGTTTGTAAGTTCTTAGAAAAAGTCAGTAAGTATTACCTTATGGTGAGGTTTCAGCTTTGCTGGACTTTACAAGCAGAGCTTGCATTCCCGAATATATGCCACTAATTGAATAGAGTTTAATAGTAGTTTGTAGATACAACGTCACTGCCATTAAGTTAAGTGCTTGAATCCTCCCTAACCCCCCTTTTTCAAAGGGGGGGGGGGGAACAAAACCATATGCGCCAACTTAAGCCCTAAGTCCTTGATAAAATGAGGAAGAGACACTAC
>JBAXNR010000153.1:0-4316 GCA_037133675.1 Methylococcales bacterium | reverse complement strand
ATTTTGGGATAGTCTATTATATCTATATAATAGATTTTGTTGAAACAAGTCTATTGATAATGCGGCATCAAACGGTACGATATTAATGGCAAAATTAATTACAGGTTTAGCCCTATTAAAATTAATGCAGGATGAGCGCAAAAAAATACATACCGTTTGCTATTTAGATGAAGCGGCTTCATTAGACCAGCATAATCAGCGTAATTTAATTGCCACCGCAGCGGAGTTTGGTTTTGCATTAATTTTTGCCTCGCCTGAAGCGCAAATCACCGCACGTTATTGTGTACCAATCAGAACAGTCGCAGGTAAAAATCAAATAAGTCGTAAAGATTGGCAAATATTTGAGCCGTTATGAATATAATAAAAGCCTTGCAATTATTACAAGAAAAACAGACGGTAATACGTTCTGATTTTACTAAAAATCAACAGCAATACTTAAATAATTTAATAAAACAAACAGGCATTATCAGCTTGAATAAACAAGGCAATGGTTTTGTTTATCAGGTCATTAATATAAGCGCGTTACAAAGCTATTTAAAACATTTGCAACCACTAGCTGAATCAGAATTAAGCCCAGATTTACCACAAAGAAGCCGTAATATTGGTTTATATAAAAATAGTAAACAGATTAATGCGGAACATGAGTTTTGTTATTTATTATTAAAAGCAGTAGGTGATAATATTTATTGGTTTAATCATGAATACAGAATTAATATTAGTGAACAAACCCATACACAAGGTGTAAGTAGCCTAATGATTCAAGTAAGTGATGATTGGCAATCACAAACCCCGTTATTTTTGGTTGAAAATCAAAATTTATTTGATCGTTTAGATTGGTTGCCAGCCAATTTTAATGGTAGTGTTATTTATTATGGCGGTAATATGAAAAAACGCTTGTTAAAATGGTTAGCCTATAAAATAAGAGCCAGTGAATTAATTTTATTTTCCGATTATGATGGTGTTGGCTTTAGTAATTTTTTAAACTTATATCAAGCCGTAAAAAATCAGCAATCTTGTCAGTTTTATTTAATGCCAAATTGGCAAGTTAAATTAGCTTTATTCGGTAATAGAAAAATTTGGCAAGATAATAATCTGTTATTTCATAACGCAATACAAAGTTTGGATAAAATAGACGCACTAACAGATGAAGTATTTGATTTAGTGATAGCTATGCAGGCGGCAGGTAAAGGCTTGGAGCAGGAAGCTATTTGGTTATAATGCGCTTACGGTTAAGTGTTTAAATGGGGCGTTGGTGCATGAATAAAGTCATTTGAAATCAATGTGTTACGCCGTTTATTTATGATGTTTTTAGTAAAAAACGGCTGTTTTTCATCAAAAACCATCAATCCAATAAATATAACCCTTTGATTTATTTGTATTTTATTCATGCACCAACGCCTTTAAATGGGCGTTGGTTCATAAATAATGACAAAGCCAAAAAGTCCCTACCCAAAAAACTCAGGGCGCAATTTACACGCCCATTACAACCGATGTTTATGTACGATTTTAATAAATATCTTGCTGGTAAAAGGGACGAAGTTCACAAAGATGAATCCACCCTCTCATATAATGCCAAGTTGTCAAGTACAACTAAATTGAATGCTTAAATTCATCTTGCTACTTTCGTAGCAAGATGGAAAGCGAGAATGAAATTACAAGTTATAAGCTGTTTCGCCGTGTTCGGTCGTATCCAAGCCCAAGCGTTCGTCTTCTTCAGTGACACGCAGTCCTATAAGTATATCAACCAATTTATAAGCGATAAAAGAAACAGATCCCGACCAGATAATAGTGATGACCACTCCCCATGATTGGCTAGCCAGTTGTCCTAAAAAGTTGTATGGATCAGCCGCATTAGTGACATAATTCCAAACACCCGTGCCACCCAATGCAGGATTTGCAACCACTGCCGTACCCAATGCACCCAAAATACCACCGATACCATGAACACCAAATGCGTCTAACGAATCATCATATTTCAGTTTAGCTTTCAGAATAGTCACCGACCAAAAACAAGTCGCACCTGAGGCTAAGCCTAACAAAATAGACCCCATAGGTCCTGCCCAACCACACGCTGGCGTAATAGCAACCAAACCTGCAACAGCACCTGAAGCCGCGCCTAACATACTCGGTTTGCCGCGTATAATCCATTCTGCGCCTGTCCATGACAAAGTGGCAGCAGCAGCGGCTAGTAAGGTATTAACGAACACTAAAGCAGCTAGACCATTCGCCTCTAAGTTTGAGCCAACGTTAAAACCAAACCATCCAACCCATAGTAAAGATGCACCAATCATAGTCATAGTAACACTGTGCGGGGTAAGAAATTCTTTACCATAGCCTATGCGTTTGCCAATTAACAAACAGCCAACTAAACCAGCAACACCCGCGTTGATATGCACTACTGAGCCGCCTGCAAAATCCAATGCACCTTTTTGAAACAAAAAGCCTGCGGTTGCTAATGCTTTATCGCCTGCGATGGCATCGGTATAAGCATCAGGGCCTGCCCAATACCAAACCATGTGCGCAATGGGTAAATAAGAAAAGGTAAACCATAGTACAGTGAATAAGAGTACCGCTGAAAATTTAACTCGCTCAGCAAACGCACCGATAATTAACGCAGGCGTAATCGTGGCAAAAGTGAGCTGAAAGGCAACATAAGCATATTCAGGAATATATACACCTTTGCTAAAGGTAGCCGCCAGTGAATCTGGCGTTATGCCTTTGAGAAACACCTTGCTAAATCCACCAAAGAACGCATTACCTTCGGTAAACGCAATGCTATAACCATAAATTGCCCACAATACGGCTATCAATGAAAAAATAACAAAGGTTTGCATCAATATCGACAACATATTTTTGGCGCGAACCATACCGCCATAAAACAAAGCCAAACCTGGGATCACCATAAGAATGACTAATACCGTAGAAATCATCACCCATGTAGTATCGCCTTTATTGGGAACAGGGGTTACAGTAGCTACCTCGGCTATCGCATTCATGGTTGCAGTTGCAGGCGCAGGATCAGCAAAACTGTAATTTGCAAAAATTGATAAACAACACAACACAAAAATGCTTAATAGTGATTTCATGTGACCTCCTTTTGAATTAAAGTGCTTCATCGCCAGTTTCCCCCGTACGAATTCGAATGACCTGTTCTAAATTAGTAACAAAAATTTTACCGTCACCAATTTTGCCTGTGTTAGCAGATTTAGCGATTGCCTGTAGGGCTTTCTCGACTAACAAATCAGGTACTGCGACTTCAATTTTAGCTTTTGGTAAAAAATCGACGACATATTCAGCACCTCGATACAGCTCAGTGTGACCTTTTTGGCGACCAAAACCTTTGACTTCAGTCATGGTAATTCCAGAAACCCCCATATCCGATAATGCCTCACGAACATCATCCAATTTAAAAGGTTTGATAATAGCAGTTATTAGTTTCATGCAATGCCTCAAGCGTAGTTTAAAGACTCAATAAAGCCCTAGCAAAGAATGTGCCGACCTGTGGGTTATTCAACTGTTGCGGCTTGTAGTCTTAAGCTTAGCTTATTATTCTAGGCTTCAAAATGCACTGTAGTGGTTCAATGGCTTTATTATGCACTCCAATAGTGCATCAAGTGGTCATGAAAGAATTTTGGGGCTTGGATTCAAGGTTATTTTAGAGATGCCTTTATGTGCTTAAGGGCAAAACGCATAAAAGTTTTCAATGCAAAGGCTGTCGGTTGCAGACATCGTTAATCGCAGGTGCGTTGTTTCACAGCACTCATCTGGATCTGACTATCTGGTTTTTGGCAATCTACCTAGTCAGTCAGCTTGTCAGCTCTGGCTTTGAATCGTCAGATGGGTTTTTCTACATTGAAAAATCATCGACACAGGTTTAGCCTAATACCAAATGCCTAAAAATGAACTCATTTTTAAAGTTATTCGTGAATTTATAGCATTAACTCAGTATTTTCATAGAATAGACTTTAAGTTTTCCAAAAAACTGTTATCATAACCCTTCCAAGTTGACACGTTGCGTGAAAGACAGTAAGTTTGTTTTACATTAGGGAGAAGCCATGCTTATATTGACTCGTAGAGTAGGGGAGACTTTGATGATTGGTGACGAAGTTACTGTCACTGTTCTTGGAGTAAAAGGAAATCAGGTTCGTATTGGTGTTAATGCGCCAAAGGACGTTTCTGTTCATAGGGAAGAAATTTACGAAAGGATCAAAAAAGAACAAGCTGAGTCAACAGGCTTAACAGGTTCTGACGAGTAAGATAATTTAGGAGAGATGGCCGAGCGGCTGAAGGCGCTCCCCTGCTAAGGGAGTATGGGC
>JBAXNR010000152.1:0-4418 GCA_037133675.1 Methylococcales bacterium | reverse complement strand
GGCTAAATTCGGGGAGTTAGGAGGGGCATAATCCTTAAGTTGGCGCATATGGGATATAACCCTGCTTTGACATGGCGTTGGTGCATGAATAAAGTCATTTGCAATCAATGTGTTACGCCTTTTATTTGTGATGTTTTTAGTAAAAAACGGCTGTTTTTAATCAAAAACCATCAATCCAATAAATATAACCCTTTGATTTATTTGTATTTTATTCATGCACCAACGCCCTTTGACATCACTGTGGAATGTCGAATATTGCCAATCAGCAACATGGGTAACATATCCGTGCTTCACTGGATTCCAATAAATACATTAATATGGCGGTTGAAATCTTCTTGATTACGGATTGAATTCTCCCAAAACCGCCGTTGCCATACTGTGCTTTCGCGGTGTTTTACCTTGGATTTTTTCATCCAATCTTCACGCTTGAACAACTCACCTGTCCGCTTGGCAGCCACATCACCTGACAAGTTTTTTTGAGTATTAACCAATGATCGTCAAACCGCCCATATAAGGTAATAAAGCGGCTGGAATATGAATGCGTCCTTCTGCATCTTGATAATTTTCCATCACGGCAATCAGTGTTCTACCTGCTGCTAAACCCGAACCGTTTAGCGTATGCACTAATTCAGGCTTGCCAGTTTCAGGATTGCGCCACCGCGCTTGTAAACGCCGCGCTTGAAAATCTTTAAAATTACTGCATGAGGAAATTTCTCGATACAGTCCTTGCGCAGGTAGCCAAACTTCCAAATCGTAGGTTTTAGTCGATGAAAATCCTGTATCACCTGCACATAACAACATGCGCCGATACGGTAAATTCAATTTTTGCAAAATCGTTTCGGCATGAGCAGTAAGTTCTTCATGGGCTTTTGCTGAATCTTCGGGTTTAACAATCTGGACAATTTCCACTTTTTCAAATTGATGTTGACGGATCATTCCGCGCACATCACGCCCATACGCGCCTGCTTCACTGCGAAAACACGGACTATGGCAAACAAATTTCAGCGGTAGGTTTTTTGCCTCAATAATCACATCGCGGACAATATTAGTGACGGGGACTTCAGCTGTGGGAATTAAATACAAATCAGGGTCAGAACTGGCTTTGAATAAATCGGCTTCAAATTTTGGCAATTGTCCCGTGCCACGCAAACTATCGGCATTGACTAAAAACGGCACATAGACTTCGTTATAACCATGTTCAGTTGTATGGGTGTCGAGCATGAATTGAATCAATGCACGTTGCAAACGAGCTAAGCCACCGTTCAACACCACAAAGCGACTACCCGCGATTTTTGCACCCAGTTCAAAATCCATGCCTTGCAGTTTCGCGCCTAAATCAACGTGGTCTTTAGCTTCAAAATCAAATTGGCGCGGCTCACCCCAACGGCTGATTTCTAAATTGGAGTCTTCATCTTTGCCCTCAGGAACGGCGGCATCAAGAATATTAGGTATGCTCGACATTAAATTATCCATGTCCGTTTGAATACGAGCTAACTCGGCTTCTGCGGCTTTTAACTCTTCACCTAATTGTCCAACTTGATCCATCAAAGGCTGTACATCTTCGCCTTTGGCTTTGGCTTGCCCTATGGCTTTGGCATTGCTGTTGCGTTGATTTTGTAAGTCTTGGGTTTTAATTTGAATGTCTTTACGCCGAGCTTCCAAGCTGATGTATGCGTCCGCGTCAAACGCAAAGTTGCGCCGTGCCAATTGCGCGGTAACAAAATCCAAATCAGTTCTAAATAAACGGGGGTCTAGCATAGTGATAATTTACCTTTATAAAAATTAAAAAACAGTGATAACGGACATATTTTATAGTGTATCTTCACCTTGAATACGGTAATCTTTACTGGCTATGAAAATAGCATCAACCAATTGATAAACAGCGTTTGGAGAAGGTTTATGACAAATTTTGTAGAGTGGTCAAATGAATTAAGTGTAGGTATTGAAGAAATTGATGAGCAACACAAAGTCTTGGTCAATTTAGTTAATCGTCTGTTTGATGAAACCGTTGTTCATCAAGCGGGTACCAGTGCGGTAATGGAGGAAATTTTACACGAACTCATCGAATATACGGTGATTCATTTTGCCGTAGAAGAAAGTTTATTTCGTATTTTTCATTATCCAGCAACTGAAACACACACGCGTCATCATGATGAATTAAAAGCGCAAGTGTTGGATATTCAGAAAAAGGTCAAACAAGGCGAAGCCTCCCTCAATACCGAATTACTCATGTTTTTGAAAAGATGGTTAACCAACCATATTCTTCAGGAAGATAAACTATACGCCCCTTTTCTTCTTAGCCAAGGTGTTAAAAGCTCATGGTCAGAGCAATCTTGGTTGGGTAAAATTTGGAGTAAAGGCAAGTTATAACAAAGGTATGCAATCGCTTTAGTGATTGCTCGTCTGCTTTCCTCGCATGATTGTGTGCATGAATTAAGCGTATCTGTCACAATAACTTATACATTATAGTGACTCACATAGGACAACTCCATGATTGAAATAACCGACGTACCTAGTCCTTTTTGCGGTATCGGCACCGATGACTTGAGCATTCAAGTAGACGGCGTAACGCTGAAAGTGTCTGCAAATGGCTGTGCAGTAAATACTCCTCTATTTGAACAAGCCATTACTGATACTAGCCCGCGTGTTGCAGGGCAAGCCGTCAGCCTAACAGAGGCAATCGCACACGCGGCGGCATTATTAAAAAACACCCAACTCCCAGTTATTGGCGGTTGTGCTACTGATGTTAATGGTATGCGCGGCTTACTCGCCTTGGCAGATCGCACTGGTGCGGTGGTTGATAATATGAATTTTACAGGAGCGCGTAATAATTTTTTAGCTCTGCAAGATTCTGGCTGGATGAACACCACTCTGGCAGAAGTTAAAAATCGTTGTGACGTGTTGCTGGTAGTTGGCACAGATTTAGAAGCATTTGCCCCTCGTTTTTTTGAGCGTTATATCTGGAATAAAGAAGCGATGTTCATCGAAGACACGCAACAACGTGACGTTATTTATTTAGGTAAAGCACCTTCTGGCAATTTATCCACCTCACCCAACGGTAAAAAAGCCCGCGTTTTAGAATGTGCTGTGACTGACTTACCCGAAGTCATGGCAGTGTTAAGAGCCTTAGTTAAAGGTCGTCCAATCCGCGCTACCTCTGTTTGTGGTATCGCCGTTGCCGATTTACAAAGCATTGCCGATACACTCAAAGCCGCAAAGTATGGCGTAATAACGTGGGCAGCGGGCGCATTAGCCTATCGTCAAGCCGAATTGACTGTGCAGATGCTGTCAGAAATGATTAAAGACTTAAACAATACCACGCGCTGTTCAGGCTTACCGCTTGCAGGTAAAGAAGGTGATCAAACCGCCAACCAAGTCTGTGGTTGGACGACTGGCTATCCTGCCAGAACCCGCTTTAGTCGCGGCTATCCTGAGTATGACCCGTTTTTAAACGACACCAATGTGTTACTGGCAGACAGTGAAGCCGATGCGTTAGTCTGGGTGCAAGCGTTTAATGTACAGTCAGTTCCGCCACAAACTGAGTTACCTACTATTGTAGTCGGACGTTCAGGCATGACCTTTACCAAAGAACCCGATGTATTTATTCCTGTCGGCACACCTGGCATAGACCACGCAGGACACGCTTATCGTATGGACAACGTGGTAGCTATCCGCTTGAAAAAACTCAGAGACTCAGGTTTGCCGAGTACTGCGGATGTACTCAACGCTATCGAACAAGCAATATAAATTTAGGTTGGGTTACGTTAGTAATCCAACATTACTTATCGCTCCTGTGATGTAACGCAGATAATAACATGCCCAAGATTAGCCATCTCGACCAATTGGATTTAAACCAAAGCTATAATTATGCTGATTATTTAACATGGCAGTTAAAAGAAACGGTGGAATTAATCAAAGGTAAAATCATGTTAATGTCGCCTGCACCCAATGTTAGGCATCAGGATATATCCAGTAATTTAATGGGCTATCTATTACCTTTTTTTAAATACAAAGAATGCCGCGTTTATGCCGCGCCGTTTGATGTACGATTATATGAGCGTAAAAAATCGCTATTAAAAAAACAGGAAATAACAACCGTTGTACAACCTGATTTATGTGTTATCTGTCAGCCTGAGTTATTGGATAAACAGGGATGTAATGGCGCACCAGACTGGATTATTGAAATATTATCCAAAGGTAATTCAACGCGGGAAGTACATATTAAATACCAGTTATATCAGGAAAGTGGAGTCACCGAATACTGGATGGTTTTTCCAGAACACCAAACCATTCACCAATTCGTATTAAATGAACAGCAAACCTATCAATTAAAACAAATGTACACCAACGATGATATAGCCGTACCCACGGCTTTCTCATAAAAAATTAACTTGCTTAAGCGTTAAAATTAGTTTTTT
>JBAXNR010000151.1:0-4491 GCA_037133675.1 Methylococcales bacterium | reverse complement strand
AGTGTCTCTTCCTCATTTTATCAAGGACTTAGGGCTTAAGTTGGCGCATAGGGGGAGCAATCCATGTCGTCAGTGCGTGGGCAAGTCAAGTGGGTTTATCGCTGGGACAAGTCAAAACCGCTGAGAAATCTAACGAGATAACGGCGATACCCGCCTTGCTAGAGTTACTTGAAGTCAAAGGCTGCATCATTACCATTGATGCGATGGGCTGTCAGACTGACATTGCTAAAAAAATCATTGAAAAACAAGCAGACACTGTCTTAGCGGTTAAAGATAATCAAAAACAGTTGCATGAGGCAATCCGTGATTATTTCGAGGTTGCTAGGGTTGCTAACCAGCCCGCATTATGCCAACTGCAAGTGCATGAAAACATCGATGCTGCTCATGGACGCATAGAAACACGGCTGTGTTATTTATCAACCTGTCTTGATACCTTGCCCAATGCCGCTCGTTGGAAAGGACTGAAAAGTATTGGCGTGGTTGAGTGTGAACGCATTATTAATGGCAAAACCAGCATTGACCAACGCCATTACATCACCACCTTAACCGATGTTGCCGTCTTTGCTCACGCCGCTCGCGCTCATTGGGGGATTGAAAACTCTTTACACTGGGTTCTTGATGTCACCTTCAAAGAAGATGACTCCCGCATTCGCACTGGATACGCTCCTGAAAACTTTAATATCATTCGTCAATTCGCCATTAATCTTCTAAAAAAAGAGCCTTCCAAGTTGAGTATAAAACGAAAACGTTTTAAAGCCGCTTTGAGCGATACCTTTAGAGACGATATTATTTTCTCTGTCTAATATTTATATGCGCTTGCCCTGTAGACAGTTTTAGTTTGGTAGACGTGAACGAGCAAAAGTTTTTAGTCCGTAATCTATTGGAAGAACAGATTAATGATTTGCGACAACTCGCCATTAAAAACGCTTATCAAGCAACGCTGTTTGAAAGTGATAACGCGGCAATCAGCGATAATTATGTGTTTGAGTTCCCGCAATACTATTCATCAACGCGCAATTATGATGTGGGTGGTAAGTATGGGCATTATGATTTTGCGCATCATTTTCATGGACAAATCGGTGATTTTGATTCTAAAGAAGAATTTGAATGCGCTTGTTATCTTGACCAACTGGCGGCAAAAAAGAAAATTAAGTATTGGCTACGGAATTTAGTGCGTAAAGAATCGTGTTCGTTTTTCCTGCAAAAAGCCGATGGACGATTTTATCCTGACTTTGTGTGTGTACTGCCCGATGATTCTATTCTGATTGTCGAATACAAAGGTAGAAATGGCTGGAATGATGCTGAGGACGATAGGCTAATTGGTGGACTATGGGCTTCTTTATCTAATGGTCGTTGTCAGTTTGTGATGGTGACAGATAAACAGTGGCGAGTCATTGATGAGCGGCGATGTTTATCGCAATGCGTTAATCATAGAGTGCCAAGCGGTTTATAAGAAAGTGGACAAGGCAAAGCACGGCTTTAATCTGTTTGGCGGCGTGTTCGATATGGGATTGCCAGAAAATCAGGTAAAGCCGTTAATGCTTAAGGTTAAAGGATTGATGCAAAAAACCCACTCCGACAAAGCGACAGGCTATGAATTTGAGTTTAAACAAATGAAACAATGCAGCGGACTGGACTAAATCAGGTATTCCATTACCAACACCAACACACACGGCGGGCGATAAGGTAAAAATCACGCTAACTTTCCCTAAGTAACAAAAACAGCTTGGCTAAGCCTTACTGTTCTACGCGCCACTTATTGTGGCAATGCTTGAGGGTGTTTTATTTTTTCGATATGCGGTCAATAACTTTCAAATAGTACCCCGAAACCTATATTTTGACTTTTTAGTGGAAACTGAATTTTATAAACCATTGATTTTATTGGAACGACAGGATTTGAACATGCTATCCCTTGTCCCAAAGAACAGTAAATTATTGTTTTTTACCGTTCAACAAAATTCAATAAAAATATTTTTACCCTTTAATTTCATTGTGTTACTTGGTATTAACGTCCAACAAGGTACAATGAAATTCAGCTAAATACAATTATTTTGCTATCCCTAATGCTATCCCGAAAAATCAAACTAACTTATTGATTTTGGCAAAGCCTACCGCTTGTCAAATCGACAAGGGGACTCAAAAAATGGCTACCAACAGAATCAAACCACTGACTTTTAAGCACTTAAAACCGACTGACAAAGAACAGTTAATACCCGATGGCGGTAATTTGTACGTTAGGGTTAGACCTGTAACCGATGGCGGCGCGGTGTCGTTTCGTTTCTTCTATCGTTTTGAGGGTAAGCAAAAATGGCTAACCCTAAAAGCCGATGATTTACCAGCGGCGCGAAAAGAACGCGATACTTACACACAAATGCTAAAAGACGGCATAGACCCGAACCTTGAAGCGAAACTCAAAATAGAGCGGGTAAGAAAACAACAGCTTGACGAACAGGAAGCCTTAACCAAACTAGCGGCGCGTGTGACTGTCAGGGATTTGTTTAGCCGATGGCGCGATACTGACTTAATCAATCGTAAGGATGTTAAGGAAGTGGTGCGGATGTTTGAAAAGGATGTTTTGCCAATATTGGGCAGTTTGTTTGTTGAAGATGTACGCAAGGGACATATCACCCAAGTAACAGACGTATTGAAACAACGCGGTGTTAATCATTTAGCACGAAACATTCTAAAATTAATGCGGCAAATGTTCAGGTTTGCGGTTGATAGGGACATTATCGAGTTTGATCCAACAGCAAGTCTTAGTGTGACCAAGACCACCACCAAACCTACCGAACGCGATAGAATCCTAAACGAGCTTGAAATTAGAGCATTGGCACGACAATTACCCGAAGCCAATTTATTGAAGTCTACCGAGTGCGCTATCTGGATTGCCTTATCAACTTTATGTCGAATCGGTGAACTATCCAAAGCCAAGTTTTCAGAGATTGATTTTGAATTGAAGACGTGGACGATACCCGAAGCTAACAGCAAGAATGGCAAAGCTCACACCATTTATTTATCAGACTTTGCGCTGGAGCAATTCAAGCTATTAAAGCTAATCGCTAAAAGCGAAACATGGATTTTTGCGAATCGTGATAATTCCAATCATGTATGCGAGAAGTCTATCACCATACAGATACGCGGACGGCAAACGACCACCATCCTTAGTAATCGTTCTAAAGATTCAGAAGCGTTAATACTGACAGGCGGTAAATGGACACCGCACGATTTACGCCGTACAGGTGCAACCCTAATGGGTAATTTAAGAATCCAGCCCGATGTGATTGAAAAATGTCTAAACCACACCGAAGAAAACAAAGTGAAGCGCATTTATCAACGGCAAGAATTAAAAGCAGAACAAGCCGACGCGTGGCGTATATTGGGTGAATGGCTTAGTTTATTGGTGACTATGGATGCTTCAAATGTTGTTGTGATGCACAAAGCATAATTCAGTTGTCAATTGACAACTTATCGCTATTCTAATACTCTCTACTCAAAAAGATAATTTATGCCAAGAAAAAGTCATCCTAAACAAGAGATTGAAGACGCGCTACGTTATGCAGAATCACACGGCTGGCGCGTTGAAGTGGGCGGTTCTCATGCGTGGGGTAAGATTTATTGTCCTTACAATGACAAAGAATGCCGTTGTGGAGAATTCTGTATTGCCAGTATTTGGAGTACCCCAAAAAATGCGGGTAATCATGCCAAACAAATTAAACGAGTGGTTGATAACTGTCGCACTCGAAAAAAGCCAGATAACGAGGAATAGCCATGCAAGAATATGAATTCACCCTAAAATTCAATTTTCCTGATCCGTCAATTAACCTAGAATCTTACCTTGATAATCTTGCCCTAGCGGGTTGTGATGACGCGCTAATCGGTATTGGTCAACAGGGTAGAATCGCACTTAATTTCAATCGAGAAGCAGAAAGCGCGTTAAATGCGTTATATTCTGCCATTGAACAGGTTAAAAGCGTGATTCCCGATGCACAGCTCATAGAAGCCACGCCTGATTTTGTTGGTTTATCCGATATTGCCGAAGTCGTGGGTTATTCACGGCAAAACATCCGAAAACTGATGTTAAATAATCAAGCCTCATTCCCGCCACCGATACACGAAGGCAGTTCAGCCCTGTGGCATCTTGCCAGCGTGTTAGACTGGCTAAAAGAAGGCAAAGGCTATGCAATTGATGATTCCTTACGCGATTTAGCCAAAGCCACCATGCAACTGAATCTTACTAAAGAAGCCTTTAAACTTGACCCTGTGATTAACGCAAAATTTAATACAGTGTTGTCATGAACTGGCTAACTAATCTATTATTCGGTAACAAAGCCCCTGCTAAACCACAAGAGCCGCAAACTCAACACTTGCGTGATAGTTTGCACACCACCAAACAACACACACCGCCGCCAGACAAACCAGACCCACACGCCCGCTATTTACGCGACACCCTGCACTTTGCCAAACAACAACACAAACAGCTACAGGATAAAC
>JBAXNR010000150.1:0-4505 GCA_037133675.1 Methylococcales bacterium | reverse complement strand
AAGTAATACTAGGGTATGCCTTAAAATAAAGTGCCTAGAATCGCCTAAAAACAGCCTTAAAATCGATGTTTCAAAATATCAAAATTCAAACCACATAATAAATTCAATGTCAATACATCAAATTTCATACCATACAAAATAAAGTTAAAATAAAGATTGACTTTTGATAACTCAACGAAAAAGACAAAGTAATACTAGGGTATGCCTTAAAATAAAGTGCCTAGAATCGCCTAAAAACAGCTTTAAAATCGATGTTTCAAAATATCAAAATCCACCTGTTTTCTTTTTATAATCAATAACATCTTGTCTTGTTAATTCTGTTGATTTACCAGGTTCGGGTTTGTATTTTGGTCGGTTAAGTTGAATTTGTCTTTGTTCCTGTACAAACTTAGTTATTGCCTGTTTCTGTACTTGTTCAGCGTTATAAGCACTTGAAGGAATAATGGTTTGTTTTTGTGTTATGGCAGTTGCGACACCAGTTACCATTGCTCCTGTAAATACCAAGCTTGCTACACATCCGATAAACCCAGCCATTAGAATTCCTAAGGCTATTACAAAAATCATTTTTAATGCTGATATCCCTGATTGTTTCCTCATTCTTGCCCCTTGGCATCAATTAGCCTTTGTGCTTGTTAAGTTACCGCTTCCACCTGTCTAAGACTTTCCGTGCGGTTAAGTACCCGTTTGCAGATTTTGTCTAGTGTCTTCTAGTTCTGGACTGATTTGTCCGTATTCGGGCATTGTTTCACCGAAGACTATCCAGTATTTGTATTCACTCCATATTTTGCTTAGTGCATTTATATGGCTTTCGTTGGCTGTTTGCTTTCCACTTTCAACAGCTCGCCATGTGTACTCCGCTATGTCGGTAATTTTTTCTAAGTCTCTTCTGCTTAACTTCTTGTATTCCCTTAGTTTTTGTATTCTTTTGCCAATCATGTGATAAATATTCTCTGATATTAGTTGACAGATGATAAATATTATCCGATAATATTTATCACGATATATAACCAGCTCTAACAAGCCAAAACCAGCCAATAAAGGCTAAGAGGTCATCATGCAACAAGAACAGCAGCTAGTCAAACCAGATAAAATTTCAGAGCATTTACAGCTTATTGTCAATATGTCTGTTTCATCGCCTTTGGTACACCCTCGCAAGTTTTCTGCGGATTTGGGTATCTCCTTCGGGGTCGTTGGTGGATGGATAGACAATGGTTATCTACCCACTGTGAAAGTAGGCAAGTATCAACTCATTAATTTAGTTTTGTTGACTGAAAACTTAAAACAGGGGTTTGTGCTATGAGTGCGTCTAAAGTTTTTTATGGTGATGCTCCAGAATCAGCAGTTGATCATCTCGCTAAAATAGCCGTATTAGAATCAATGCTTATTAACCCAGCGATAGTTAAACATCAACGTATTGGTTGGTATCTAATTTCACCTGGATCGTTTGAATACAATCCTTACTTGACTAATGAAACTCAAGCTTTTAAAAAAATTCAGTTTCATAGAAAACCGTTAATTAAAGTTTATGCTTCGGTGGGTGGTTGGGTTTGTTCTTACTCTCAAAAAGTTGTTCATCTCTCTATTTTTTTACAAGACGCTTTTGAATTTGCCGAAGATTTTGTATTTTTTGAAGCTCAATCGCGGTTGGTGGCTCTTTATCCAGTTGAATATCTGGTTAAAGTTATTCGTACCTCTGATAATTTTTCCATGTATCTCATCAGTTTTTCCACTCATGAAAGGTCTTTTAAAGCGTTTGAGTTAGTTACTCGTGGTGCTTGTGATATGAACGTAATAGGTATCTACCAAATTCAATTATTTGAACGTGGTCATTTAAGAATGGCGTTGTGGATAGATGACATTACTGATTTTTTAGCATTTGAAAGGACTATTACTAATGACTGATTTAACTCTTCCCCCGCGTCAACCTGTGACTGCTGACACTAAAGATATTGAGCGGATTTATAGAACAGGATTAAACACCCGTGATTATTTACGGCTTGAAGTTGAATCTATGGAGCGTGGATTAAAGCCTTTTGGACTAACAAAATCCGTAATGACGCTTTATTTGCAAAAAAAGCTTGTTTATGTCTTTGATTTACCTAAAGAATTACAAGTTCTGATTGCTGAACATTATAAAAAGTCCAAGCCCCCGTAGTCTTTGGGTTAAGGCGTTTTCGTCAAGGAAGCCCGCCTGTCATGGATGTAAGCGAAGCACATCCTACAGGCGGGCAACTGTAGACGATAGCCGTACCAAGCTTTATTTGGGCTTGGGCTTTTCGTTTCAAAAAGTCATCATGAGAGGTTGTCAAGTGCAAACAAATAATTTTTTGTGCTTTTCCAAAAATTTTTGTTTGGCGTAGCGGACACTTGAACAACTAGGGACTGAAATAAGCTAGTTATGGCATAAGGGCAGTGCTTTTCTGCCCTTATGCCTAACAAATGCGTTTTTGCTTTAACGTTTCACACCATGATTTATGAAGTAAAAGTACGCATGTACAGCGAAAGGGATAGGAGCGTAAATCGGTGCTTATAGCCGTCTACTGTCCCTTAGTAAAAAATTATGTAGCTTGCGTAATAATTTTTTGCTTAGGGACAGTTAACGGGTGCAAGTGCCGATTGTAGCGGATAGCCCGTCCCGAAGGGTTCGCCCAAAACAACCAAAAACAACTTTTTAATTACAATACAGGAAATTCTTATGTCATTCACTGGCGATATGCAAACCACCGTCACAGGACAAGTTGAATCATTAACACGTTATGAAATTGACGGTGACAATAAAGGCGGCTCAATCTGGTTATCTAAGCCAAATTCAGGCAAAAATGAAAACAATCTTGGTAATGAGTTACTTAAAATCAAGATGCCGTTTGAAATGTTTGATCAACAAAAGGAAAAAGTAAAAGCAGGTCTTTTAGCTTTTCCATGTCAAATGAAGATAGTTTGTGACATTAACATGGGCGGTCAAAACAAAGCCGTTTTAGTTGCTGTAAGCATGGAAGTCATCAAACAAGACAAATCATCTTCTGCGATTCCACCTAGTCAATCTAATCAACCAAAAGGTTAATTAATATGTCGGTTCTGTGTATTACAGGTATTGCCCCCGTTACTGCTCAAGCTGTCAATGCAATATCAGATTGCGTTACCCTTGGAGGTTATCTAGTACAACCAGCAATTACCGTCGCCACACAACCGACTTTACAATACATTTTTTCAATTCCGATAGCATCGGATTTGAATCAAATGTTTCAGCTTGGGGTTGGTCTTCCCATTCTGTGCTGGTTGACTTCGTGGGCTTATGGTTCGCTTATCAACTTTTTTCACCCAAACAATGACCAAAAAAACTAACTTTTTTAAAATTATTGGAGAAATACCATGGACTTTACAACCTTAACCGCCGCCGTTAATCCTACTGTCATCGTTGCAGGAATTACCGCTCTTGCTGCCGCAAAAATGCTGCCCGGTGTGGCTAAATGGGGCTATAACAAAGTAATTAGCTGGTTTAGTTAAGTATTAATTTTTAACTAATCGCAAGAGAAAGGGGGCTTTTGCCTCCTTTCTTTATTGATTTTGGGGGTACTATGATTTGGTTAATGCTTTATTTCATCCTTGGCTTGGTTTCTGCAATTGCAATTATTACTGGGTTTACTTATGCCTAGATTAGTGCGAGCATTAATTTTATTATTTGTTTTTTCGGGTTTGTTTTTTTCTCATGCTGTTTTTGCGTGTGGTAAAGATCCCGCGACCGAATGTTTATTAAATTTTAGCCCGCGTGAATGCGGCGTTGTTGGCTACGGTAATGATAATGGGGCTGCTGCTGCTGCCGCTTATATGATCGCGTTAGACCCTGCGGCGTATGAACCTTGTCCACCTCCTCCACCAACATCATGCGCCGATGGTTCAGTAGTCACACCCCCTGCCGTTTGTCCACCTCCTCCACCTACTTGCCCACAGGGTCAGCACTTACAGCAAGTTTCTATTTTGACAGTTTGTGCGAGTGGTACGGATTCATCAGCTAATCCCGTTTCTTGTCCAGCCACTGTTGATGTTATTTGTGTATCTGATACACCACCGCCGCCGCCGCCGCCGCCGCCGCCGCCGCCAACATCATGCGCCGATGGTTCAGTTGTTACGCCTCCTGCCGTTTGTCCGCCTCCACCTCCTCCACCTACCCCTTGTCCCGATGGTTCTCAGCCTGTTAGAGGTTCGTGTACCCCACCAACACCAGATACTAATTGTCCAGCAGGTCAAGTAATGAATATTTCTAATGGGCAATGTGTAAACGCTTGCGGCGCAGGTTCACACATTGCAAAGAATGCTAATAATTTAGATGTTTGCGTGGCAGATGGTGGAACAGGTGGCACAACTGCTGGAACAGGTGGAACAGGTGGAACAGGTGGAACAGGTGGAACAGGTGGCACAGGTGGCACAGGTGGAACAGGCGGTACAACTGGTGATACGAGTTCATGTGTTACTGATAAAGTGACTGGTGCTGTTACTTGCTCAGGTAC
>JBAXNR010000149.1:0-4518 GCA_037133675.1 Methylococcales bacterium | reverse complement strand
CCGCTTTGAGCGGTTCACATTATCAAGCCTCCAGCTTTGCTGGAGGTGTTTGACTAAACAGAAGCCGCTTACTAGGCTGAAATGGATGAGCAGTGGTCTTAGTCTAATCAACGCTAGTTGTGGTATGCCATCAACACCTTACTGGCTTATGTATTTGGCAAACGTAAAGATGAGGTCTTTCAGCCCCTCAAAACACGGCTTGAGCCTTATAACACGCTGGGGGGCGTATCAACGTCACCTAGATACTGACAAGCATGAAACTGGCAAGCGCAACACCCAAAAAATCGAACGCAAAAACATAAACTTTAGAACCTAGATTAAAGCCGCCGTATGGAAAATAAAGAGTGTTGACACATCAACCGTCAACATAAAAAACTTCACTACCGTACACTTTTATCTAGCCTCCAAAGCTTGCCTCACTGTCAAGATAAGGGAACATCTAATAATCCAATTTTGAAAAATTGGATACTATAAATTTCAATGGCTTACATTAGCCAATGTTATGAAAAAAGCTATTTGCAGCGGCTATCAGTAATCGAGAAACGCGTTCGGGATCACACAGACCGCTTTTATGCATGTTAAAGCCGCAACTTTTTAAATCTGAAAAGTACTACTCACCCTATCAATCCGTGGCTTGTAGCGATTTTACTAATATAAAAAGTAGAAAAACAAGACATTTTTAGTCGATTTAGCTATTTTTTGCATAAAATACTACCCTCCAGCCCAATGAATCATAGGGTGAGTGGTTACCTAAAAAAATAACAAAACTTATGGCAACATCGTGGCTGGGAATATTGTTTGCGTGATGATCAGTTGCGTCGTTCTTATTTTGCGGAGCTTTAAGCATAGGTTTTGAACTCGCTGATGTCGGTTTGTTGTATGATTGCTACGGTGTTGTTGTTGACAATACAACTTTTATTAAGTCATAAATGACAAAATTTATGAGTTGATGATAACATTACCCATTTAAAGTTAGCTTTTTTTGCTTAATTTACACACATATTAAAGAGTTAGGGGGGTATTTTGGTGCGGTTTTTATTCATTGCGTTATCACTATTGTTGTTGCCGAATTTGGCATCGGCAGCGGAATTCCATAATTTGGGACTCACAGGTACAGAACGGGGCATTTATTCCGTTTTGATTTTTGTCATTGCTTACGGCTTTGTGATGGCGGAGGAATTTACCCATTTGCGTAAATCCAAACCCGTCATTCTCGCCGCAGGTATTATTTGGGGACACGCGGCTATTTTGGCACACCAAGCAGGTGTTGCTCCTGAAGAAATGCACAAGGTGTTTGAACACAACTTAACTGAGTATGCTGAGTTAATGTTGTTTTTGTTAGTTGCTATGACTTATATCAACTCAATGGCAGAACGTAATGTATTTGAAGCCTTACGTTCTTGGTTAGTCAGAAAACAATTTGGTTATCGCAAATTGTTTTTGATTACGGGCATTATTACGTTTTTCTTATCAGCTGTTGCTGATAACTTAACCGCCGCTTTATTAGTCGGTGCAGTGGTAATGGCAGTTGGTGCAGACAATCCAAAGTTTGTCAGTATTGGTTTTGTCAATTTAGTAGTTGCCGCTAATGCGGGCGGTGCATTCTGTCCATTTGGTGATATTACTACTCTGATGGTTTGGCAAGCAGGTTATGCTGAATTCTTCGACTTCTTCAAGTTATTTGTTCCTTCTTTGGTCAACTATGCGGTACCCGCAGCAGTGATGTATTTTGCTGTGCCTGATGAACAACCACTGGCTTCTGATGAAGCGGCTGTACAATTAAAACCAGGTGCGCTAGTTGTTTGCGGATTGTTTTTATTGACGATATGTACGGCTGTTAGCTTCAAACAAGTATTACATTTGCCACCGTTTATGGGCATGATGACAGGCTTGTCGGTGTTAATGCTGTATGGATACTATATTAAAGTAACTTACCGCGTTGAAGGCGAAGAAGGTTTTGATATTTTCAACAAAGTCCGTCATGCCGAATGGGATACCTTGTTATTCTTCTTTGGCGTAGTGTTTGCGGTCGGCGGTTTAGGTTATATCGGTTATCTGGAACTGTTATCAGCGGGTATGTACGATGGTTTAGGCGCGACCACTGCTAACGTTTTGGTGGGTTTGATTTCCGCGATTGTTGATAATATTCCTGTGATGTTTGCCGTATTAAACATGAACGTAGACATGGATTTATATCAATGGCTATTAGTTACCTTAACTGCGGGCGTAGGTGGTTCATTACTGTCTGTAGGTTCAGCCGCTGGTGTTGCCTTAATGGGTCAATCCAATCACAAATACACGTTTTTCAGTCATTTAAAATGGACTCCAGCAATTGCAGGCGGTTATGTTGCCAGCATCGTGGTGCATTATTTGATTAACGGTTAACGCTGATTATTGCACCGCACGTTCTTTGTGCGGTGCAAATAACGGTTTTCATTGATTACTCAATATCAATTTGCTGCTCATCGAGAAACTTTTCAGCATAGATTTTATAAATTTTATGGGCGATAAATGCGTCATATAAATCAGGATCTATGTGATTGTCTTCTTTCATTTTTTGTAAAATAGCCAAGGCTTCAGACAATGTTTTGGCTTTTTTATAGGGACGGTCTTTTGCCGTTAATGCCTCAAAGACATCGGCAATTGCCATAACACGCGCAGGAATGGACATTTGTTCACGCGTTAGCCCATTGGGATAACCGCTACCATCCATGCACTCATGGTGTCCACCTGCATATTCGGTCACTTTTTGTAAGTGCTTAGGAAATTTAATGCTTTCTAGCATAGTGATAGTGGCATTAATGTGATGATTGATTATTTGTCGTTCCTCAGTCGTTAATGTCCCTTTAGTGATACTTAAATTGTAAAACTCTTCATCACTGAGTAACGGCATCGTTACCTTGTTTAACAGCCAATTAATGGTTTTTAGTGACTGCAAGCGTTGGCTGTCTGTCTCGGACATAAATTCGCCACCCGTATTACTTTGCTTAATAAAAGAAAACTCTTCATTTAGTTGGGCAATATTGTTGTCAAGACTGGCTTGTCGTTGTGTAGATAACTGGTCATTGCCTTGTAGCTCAGTCAGCTGTTGTTTGAGCAAAGCAATTTCCTGATCACGCTTTAACACTTCAAAACGAGTTTCCAATAAATGAATGCGGTCAAAAATGGTTTCTAGTTTGGTTGCTTTGTCGATGACATATTCGGGTGAAGTAATTTTACCGCAATCATGCAACCAGCCAGCCACTGTTAGTTCATAACGATCTGCATCATTGAGTTGAAAATCGCGTAAATAACCAGTGTCGGTATTATGTGCGGCCTCGGCTAACATCATGGTTAATTCTGGAACACGCCGACAATGCTTTCCTGTATAAGGTGATTTTTCATCGATAGCGGTCGCAATCAGTTTAATCATCGATTCAAACATATCCTCTAAGTCGGTAATTAGTTCTTGCTTGGTTAGCACTGTTGCCGCTTGGGAAGCCAATGCTTCAACAAAACGTTGTGAAACAGCATCAAAATCGATAATTTCTTTAGTGAGAGGGTCAGTAGCGTTAATAAGTTGTAGAACACCGAGGGTTTCACCTTGATGATTTTTTAACGGAATAGCCAAAAATGATTGCGAGTGATAGTGATTTTTTCGATCAAATGCTTTCGTGCCTGAAAAATCAAAATGCGCGGTGTCGTAGGCATTATGAATATTAACGGTTTTGTCGTTATGGTAAGAATAACTCACCACATTGTGAAGGTTTGGCTCACCATTTTTTAAATACAGTGGAACGCTGGGCTTGTCCATGAAATCGTTTGCACAGTCGTTAAAAAATATGCCTAATCTGTCGGATTGAAATATTTCCATGGTTACCACATCACCATGTTTAAGAAATAACGTACCGCCGTCGGCATCGGTAATTGATTTCGCACCTAGCAATATTTTTTCTAATAATTTTGCCATATCCTTTTCGGAGGATAAGGCAATGCCAATATCGATTAATTTTTCAAGTTGGCGAATGATTTTCTGTATGCGCATAAAGAGTACTGTGGCTTAATTGAAAAACTGAGGGTTTAATTTACTACCTGATGTGCTGCACTGTCTACGAAAACCACGAAAATTTTTCATCGATCACTTAACGCTAAACTTCCGAGATTTGAGACAAGGATTCTTATCATTTGTGGCTCTGTTCGACCATTTTCCTGATACTCTGCAAGTTATTTAACGAACCAAAGGTAATAAAACCGTTGAGCAAAGCAGGTAAAGTACTGACTTTTGGCTATGGGACGATAATTAAACAAGCTTCCCGTCAAATAAGCAAATTGTTCAATGAACTGCGTTTGAGCATAAGTTTCAGGAGCTACTACACGATCGCTGATGTGATAATCAAAAGCGGGTAAGCCGATAGTAAATTGATATTGTCATTCATGATAATTAATTTAACAAAATGGGTAAAAACTCCACCACCATCGGCTTGAGTCACGGCTTTCTCATAAAAATGTCATTGACATCTGGCATAATATAGCAACTTT
>JBAXNR010000148.1:0-4674 GCA_037133675.1 Methylococcales bacterium | reverse complement strand
TTTGGCTATGCCTAAATCTATATCTAGTGCCTACCCCGCGAAATCGGGAAGAGCCCAAACTTTAGTCAAAGTTCGTCTTTATCAATATGATGGCGATTGGAATAACGCTTTACTAACTATTCAGAAAGCACTACAGCAAACAGAAACTAAAGTTAGTTTTATTGAACAAGAAGCCTTTATTTTATTATGTTTAGGAAAGATTGATCCAGCGCAATAAGTATTAAATCAATTGGATGAAAATTACTTTAATAAATCGACATATTGGCTACAAGCTTGGTTAGCGTTACGTTCTGGCAATCAGCAACAAACTTTAGACGCTGTTAATCATTATTTAGAATCGCTATTAGAAAATGAACTTATTAATGAACAGTTTTTATTAAAACTATGGGATGAAAATAAAGCAAAGGGAGAAAATCCACTACCCGTACATTCTCCCATTTTACCACCTGCTTTAACTGGATTGCCTGAAAATGTAAGCCGTTTACCCAATGACCCGCCTATTTTTAATAACACTATGCCTCAAATAAATAACACAACAGATGAATTAGTTTTATTGCATTTATCCGATTTTCATATAAACAATCAAGACGAAGCCACAAGATATATTTCTCAGTTAAAATCAGATTTATTGAATGAGCTAAAAATCAAACAGCTAGATTATCTAATTCTTTCTGGTGATATTGGCAATTATGCAACAACAGGAGAATATCAAGCGGCGGCTTTCTTTGTTGAAAGCTTAATAAAACAATTTTCTATTAGTCGTGAAAAAATTATTATCACTGCTGGAAATCACGACGTAAGCTACGACTTGTCAAAAGAAGAAGGTGATAAGAAAAAGTTCAGACATTTTAATGAAGCTTTTTATCAACCCATTACGCAAAAAAGCTATCCGCTCGATTATAACGAGCAAGCTATTTTACATATTGACCAAGAAAATAAATTACTCTTTCTGTCACTAAATTCTGCTTGGGAAATAGACCACTATTTTGAGAAACGTTCAAGTATTCACAGCGTTGCTTTAGCTTTAGCACTGGATGAAATTTTAGAAGGCGATTATCAAAACTGGTTAAAAATTGCAGTATGGCATCATCCTGTAACAGGTGATGAAAAAATGAATGATGAATTCTTGCAGCAGCTGGTTACTAATGGTTTTAAAATCTGTATGCACGGACATATTCACGAAGCCAAAGATGAATTATTCAAATATGATTCTAATCGTGGTATTCGCATTATAGCAGCGGGTACATTCGGCGCACCTGCAAAAGAACAAACCACAGGAATTCCTTTGCAATACAACTTATTAACATGGAATAAAAACGAAGCCTGTATAACTGTTCAAACACGGAGAAAAGAAAAACCAGAAGGCGCATGGAAAGCAGATGCTCGTTGGGGTGATAGTAATAGTCCTACTGCTTCTTACAAAATTGAGTTAGCTAAAAAGGAAAATTGATTTTTTTGCACGGGGTGTGGATAGCGCGACCACATTATTTCAGATTTTTAATCTATAAATTTGAAGCATCAAAAATAAAAGAGAGCAAACCATGCTAGAAGTCACCCTATCAGAACAATACCAAGTTGTCATACCCAAAGAAATTCGTGACTCCCTGCACTTAAAAGCGGGACAAAAATTTTCAATTGTACTTAAAGGTGATTCAATTACGCTTGTGCCTGCCTGTAGGTATTGAGAAGTTACCATTAAACCGCCTGTGTCTTTATCCGCTGGTTTTGCGTGGCGTATAGTGGAATCATTCAGTAACTCTTTAGCCATTTACAGTAACTCACGTTTAATTTATGCAGTAACTTTTTATTACTGCTAAAAGTTACTGTAAAATCTGTCGAATCCCCGCGAATCTTAACGAACTTCAATGGCAACAAAAAACCCGCTAAGCTCTAAAGCTTGCGGGTTTTTGTTGTGACTGGACTTTAATTGCCACATAACGTATTGATTAATAAAAATATACTATTTGATGTATTCAAAAAATACCCCCACAAATACCCCCATTCTGTCAATACACCCCCCTAATTAAATGGCGTGTGCCAATTGGCACTAATTAAGCCGCTCATTAATTGCGTTTAAAGAATTGTCAAAATGTGGGATAGTTTCATCAATCAATAAAGCATTGAAAAACAACTTGAAAAAAAGTTTTTGCAGTTCATCTTTACCCATTTCAGGTTTGGATAATGTCAGCAGTGTTAAAGATTGCTGGATAGCATTCAATAGCCCTGCTTGGCTTAGTGCATCGCGTAGAATGTCGGTTGCTTCAGTATCAACAAAATTACTACGCGCTATTAATAAACTAGGCGTGGAAAGGGTTAAGGCTGTCTCAAGCTTTTTAACTTCGGCGGTTGCTTGATTGAACGCTTCATGCGACTCTTTAGCCTTTTCTCTGATCGTGTCAAGGCTTTCAGCAACACTAAGATTTTTGCTATCTTCTCTTATCCGTTTAACATGGCTTACGCTAGGTTGTGGATATTGTGCTTTTCTAAAATTACTTTCAGCAATACCAAGAGCTTCAGATGCTTGTCTTGCTTCACGTTTTTTAATGCTTAGATTATCGCGGGCTTGTTGTAGGTCAAGGCTTAACTGTCTGTAATTCTCAGTCTTTACCTTTAGGTGTTCTTTTAAATCTGTCATCGGTTGCACTCCGTTAATATTTGTCGTTTTGTTTAGCGGATAAAGCCGTCTGTTTGTCGAGTGCCAATTCAATAATTTCATTGAGTTCGTCACGGGATTTAGCTGACTCCATGATGATCGCGTCAATGTCTTTAAGATTGGTTACTTTAGGAATCGACATTTTAATTTCTTTGTAGGGATCTTTCATTTTCTTATACCTTAAGTTAAGTTGATGTATGCAAGTGTTGTAACTATACAACGTGTTTTAGTTTGCGGCTATTTACATTTGTCAATGTTTATTTTTCATTTAAGAATTAATCTTATTTGAAAGGGTAAACGCACTCCCTCACTGCGCTATTTCTTTGTTTTTTAATGAAAAAGTGCTATTGATTTTATTTAAAAATCAAAAATATGGTTATTAGCAAAGCCAATTAAAAGTCGATTCATTAATCATAAAAATATTTATATTTTTCAGTGATTTGTCGGCAATCATTGCGCTAAAAATCAGTGTTATTTTTGTCGAACGGTTCACGCGCTACCTTAAGAAAAATACGCGCTGATACAGTGCATCCGCATTGTTTGCAGTGTAGGTAAGCCGTGAACGCCATTTGTTTAGTGTCTTTGTCCTCATGTCTCATGTTTGGCGGTGTGGCATGATTAGTTAATACAGCTCCACAATGAAAACAATTAATGCGCATTTTTACCTCAACTCAAATTCCGTGAAGAAACGGATTTTCAATAAGATACCAGTGCAACTGTTCGTTATAATCTTTACCGTATTGCGGTCTTCTTTGCCTTACATCAACGCCGTGCCTATAGGCACAATCAAGTAATGCCTTGTTAGCAATATCACCACCTTTGTCATTATCGAAAGCACTTAAAATAATCAGTCCTTTGGTTTTGGCTATTTCAATGACTTGGTTCATGATCTTGTGGTTTCCATCACCTGCTATGGATACCGCTATCGAGTTATGCTTAAACATTTGCCGAAAGCTTAAGGCATCAATAGCGGATTCTAAGACGGCTATAAATTGCGCATTCTTAGCGGGCAAGATAAAACCACACTCTTTAACGCCATAAAATGCCCGCCATTGCACTGAACCAATACCGCGTAACTCTGCACCGTTCGCACCGTATCGAAACACACAATTAGCGCGTGAATCCGCGTAAATCATACCCCTATTAATACACCACTGAACCAAGTTAGGGTTAAGGTGTCGTTTGTTGGTTAAGTAAGCCGTAACAAGTGACAACTTGCTGTTATCGGCTTGTGGTGGCTTAGTCGGTTTTTTAATTGTTGGTAAATTTTCAGTTGACTGAAAATTTGAATATTTTGTAGCTTTGGTATGCGCGGTATGCGTTACCGTGTCAATTTCACCGCTTACACTTGATAAAAAGTTACAGGCTTTCATAAAAGCTAAGCCTTGAACGTGCATAATTAAATCAATCGCACCACCACCGCCTTTTTTCGCCTCATGGTCAAACCATTTCAAACCATCAACGGCAATTCTGAAACCATCGGTTTTAAATTGTTTATGATCGGCGGTGTCACGTTCCAAGCCAAGCAAACAACAAACCGCCGTTACATCCAATTGCCTCAACTGTTCAATGTTCATAAAAAGCCTACTAGGGAAAGAAAGAGTTAAGCCGCTTTACGTTTTTTAATGTCGTAAACAGTCAAACAATCGGACACAGTGACACAAAGACCGTGCTTAGTTTCACCGCTGGTTTTATCTTGCCATTGGTTCGGTTTAAGCGTACCTGTTACCGTCAAAACATCGCCTTTTTTTAACTTGGCTATGCGTTCGGCTACCTCATTAAAAGCGATTCCAGAAACGACTATTGGGGACGGTTCACCCACGGATACCGATAGCAGAAAATTACAGTATTTTGAGCTGTTACCCGTGCGTAGTTCTGTATCGCGTAAAAGCTTGCCATTAATCAGTGATTCAATCATTTTTACACCTGTTTTTAGTGTTTTTCGTGTGTTTTTGCAAAAAACAAAAGGTAGTCATAAACAGTGAGTGATTAAGAGAACCTCAATTGGTTACGAATATTGT
>JBAXNR010000147.1:0-4878 GCA_037133675.1 Methylococcales bacterium | reverse complement strand
AAAGCATCGTAAGATTGGCGTAAGTTCTCATTTTGCATTTCCAGTTCAATTTGATAAACCTGAAGTTGGTAGAGTAATTCTTCAACAGAGCGAGTCGCAGAATTTGTCGTGGAAAATGGAGGTATGTGCATGAAGTAAAATAAATTACGGGGTAATTATATAAAGGATACAGTAATTAAATCCTGATGTATTAATAATAGGTAGGTGAGAATATTTCTTTTAATATTCACGATGGAGTTTAATAGCTTTAGAGACTGTGAAAGTATTCAATTACAGCGACCAAATGGCTAAAAATACCGTCATTCCAGCATGAATGCTGGAATCCAGTCACAGGGAGAGCGTAGCGAGGGTTTTGAAACTGGGTACTGCACAATAATTATTTATAATCATGCAGTTACCATCCGTGGCACTGGATTCTGGCATCCCTGCCAGAATGACGGGTTTGATTGTACAGTATCTAAAAATGAATATTTTGCTTGGAGTGATTAATACTTTCACAATCTCTTTAGCTATTGGTGGTAAACAGCTAAAGCTGTTTTACTCCTGTGTTTTTTATATGTTCAAGTAGCACATTTACCAACGCGAACATCATTCCACGCGTATAGTTAACAGACAGTCAAGTTACGCGGTATTAAACCTTTCAAAACAATTAATTTAATGAACTCAACTCTTATTCAAATGACGCTAATTATGGCGTGTGGTGTGGCGTGGCGGGTGATTAAACCTGCGGGACTGAGTGCGGTAGAAACGCGCTTGGTGTTGACCACAGTGGTTTATTATTTACTGTTGCCCGCTATGGTTTTAGAGGTATTGTGGACGGCGGATATTGGTTGGCAATCGTTGCAATATAGCTTTTTAGGCATGAGCTGTATTGTGTTTGGCATAGTCTGTAGCTGGCTGATAGGCAGTCTTTTCAAATTTGAGCGTAAACGTTTGGGGGCGATGATATTAGCGGCGGCTTTTGCTAATGTGACTTATCTGGGCTTGCCTGTGTTGGAACAGGTGTTTGGTTCTTGGTCGCGGTCAGTGGTAATTCAGTTGGATTTGTTTGCTTCCGCGCCGCTGGCATTTACCATCGGCATTATGATTGCGCGGCATTATGGCGAAGATAAGGATGAGCAAGTTAAATCTACGCTGTCATTTTTGAACGCGCCACCATTTTGGGCGGCAGCAGTGGCGGTTATTTTAAATTTGAATGGCGTAATCGCGCCAGTTTGGTTGCTGGGCGTGTTGCAAAAATTATCGGCGGCGGTTGTGCCGTTGATGTTATTTTCTTTGGGATTGGCGTTGAGTTGGTCAGCTTTATCGGTACGCAATAGTGGCTATGTGTTACCTGTTATTTTGATAAAAATGCTGTTGATGCCATTATTTGCGATGCTGGTAGTGAATCATTTAACGATGGCTAGTCACTATAAAGCAGCGGCGGTGATGGATGTGGCAATGCCAAGTATGCTGTTAGGGGTGATTTTTTGTGATCGGTATCATTTGGATAGCGGACTGTATGCCATGATGGTGACAGTCACAACAGTATTGAGCTTAGTGACATTGCCATTTTGGTATGGGATATTGCAGTAGAAACTCGACGGATGACTTGCGCCACCCGTCTATATTTTAATCTACTTTTTTTACATCAAACACTGTGCCACGACTAGCAATGACTTTGACTTTAGTATTGATGTCACAATCTTCGCCATGTACTTTCCAAATAGTATCATCGACTTTTATTTTACCCTCACCATTCTCAATAGCTTCGTGTAAATTAAATGTCCTACCAACATATTGTGAGCCGCGTTTGTTTAACAGCGGCTGATCTGTAGCGATGGTGATTTTTTTGCCATAAACCCGCCATACCACAATGCTAATAATCGACAGGATAGAAAAAATCAGAATTTGAATATCGGTGCTGGTACTAGGAATTAACCAAACGATAATACCTGTTACTAGCGCGGAAACTGACATCCACAAAAAGAAAAAAGCAGGTGCTAACAGCTCTATCACCAAAAAGATAACAGCCAATATCCACCAATACCAAAAAACTAATGCCAATGCCGTCATGATTTAGCTCTGTTATTCAACGCTTCTTTTGCCAACTCACCGATACCACCAAGCGCACCGATAACACTCGACGAATCTAAGGGCATAAAAACTAACTTGCTGTTATTAGCGGTAGCAATGCCTTTTAACGCATCTATGTATTTGAGTGCGACAAAATAATTAATCGCCTGTACATCGCCTTTACTAATTGCCTCTGACACCATTAAAGTGGCGCGAGCTTCGGCTTGCGCTAAACGTTCCCGTGCATCTGCATCACGGTATGATGCTTCTTTTCGACCTTCGGCTTCTAAAATTGCCGCTTGTTGCGCACCTTCAGCGCGTAAAATTTCTGCTTGTCGTAAGCCTTCGGCTTCCAGAATCGAAGCACGTTTTAAGCGTTCGGCTTTCATTTGTCTGCCCATTGCTTCCACTAAATCTTTAGGCGGGGCAATGTCTTTGATTTCAATACGCGTGACTTTAATGCCCCACGGTGTTGTGGCATCATCAACGACATTCAAAATGCGGGCATTAATATCATCACGACGTGACAGTAATTCATCCAAATCCATCGAACCCATGACAGTACGAATATTTGTCATGACTAAATTTAAAATTGCCCAATTTAATTGACTGACTTCATACGCAGCTTTTGCGGCATCCATGACTTGATAAAAAATCACGCCATCGACAGTCACCATCGCATTATCTTTAGTAATAACCTCTTGCGATGGTACATCCATTACCTGTTCCATCATCACCATTTTATGACCGATGCTATCAATAAACGGAATAATGATATTTAAGCCTGGAGTTAAGGTATTGGTATAACGTCCAAAACGTTGAACCGTGTACTCCATACCCTGAGGCACAGATTTAATACTCATAAATACTAATACAATGGCGAAAACTAATAATACAACAACAAACTCACCCATAAAGCCCCCTCATTTTTCATAGTAGACAAAAAACACTGATTTCGGCACAGCAATGTGCGCTCACTAAAACAATAAAACCTATCTTGATAAAACAAAAACGCTAAAATAGCGTGTGTATTACACTCTCAATAATAATCTACTCAAACATTAATAGGTAAATATAAATGGTAACTTACGCTTTTGACTTAGGTATCTGGACACTGCTCTTTTTTATTATCGGTATGTACAAACCCCAGTGGCCGTTATTTTTTTTGAAAAAATCAGATGAATCCGTAATTGAGCCTAACACGAAAAAATCCAACAAATTGAAAAAACGAGACGGAATAACGATTGAGCCTGACATAAAAAAACCCGCCAGTTCCACAATTGAACCCAACAGATTTATGATTGTTGTGATAACGACTATTTTTGTCATGATCACATTTACTCTGTATGGTGAAGGTACGCGCCGTGAAAAACTAGCAAAGCAAGCAATCACCGCCGTTTCTAAAAACACTGATGCGAATTCTACTCCTGTTCCAGTTCCTGTTCCAACAACTGATAAAATAACCCCTGAAAAAAAGCCTTTATAACGTTGTGACTGTTGGTCAAAGGTAGGCGTGACAAATCACGTCTACTTTACTGGAATGCAATTCTTCTGTACTTAAAAATAACCTCGTATGCTTGACTCATTGCCTTATTTAAAAAACTCGGATTTTCCTGCGATTAGTCGCAATAAACTTGAAATTTTGCAAGTCAATCTGGGCTATTTGTGTAATTTAAGCTGCACGCATTGTCATGTGAATGCAGGGCCTAAACGCACTGAGTTAATGGACAAAGCCACGATTGAGCAGATTTTAACGTTCATTGATAGTCATACGGTTCATACTTTGGATTTAACGGGTGGCGCACCTGAAATGAATCCACACTTTCGTTATCTGGTTACGGAAGGTTTGAATAGAGGCTTAAAAGTCATAGATCGTTGTAATCTGGTTATTTTATTGGAATCGGGTTTTGAGTGGTTGGCAGATTTTCTAGCAGAAAATCGGGTGGAAATCGTCGCTTCATTGCCATGCTATTTGAAAGATAACGTCGATAAACAACGCGGTAAAGGCACGTTTGATGCCAGTATCACCGCTTTACAAAAACTAAACGCGCTGGGTTATGGGTTAGATAATGGCGATTTACAGTTGAATCTGGTTTTTAATCCGCAAGGCGCGTCCTTACCTCCAGAGCAACAAGCCCTTGAGCGTGATTACAAAAAACATCTGCTTGAACATTTTGGTATTGTATTTAATCAGTTATATGCTCTTACTAATCTCCCCGTACAGCGTTTTGGCAGCGTTTTATTGAGTACGGGGCAGTTTAATAATTACATGAACTTGCTCAAAAACAACTTTCACGCACCTAACTTAGATAAGGTGATGTGTAAAAATACCTTGAGCGTTGATTGGCAGGGTTTTGTTTATGATTGTGATTTTAATCAAATGTTAAAATTACCTTTAGGGGCGAATAAAAAAATCCATATTAGCCAAGTGAGCGAATTAACGGGTAAAACTATTAACACTTTACAACATTGCTACGGCTGTACCGCAGGGCAAGGCAGTAGCTGTGCGGGTGTGATTAATCACGATATTTCTCAGTAAAGATATGTAATGACTCATTGATTTTGTAACCTAAGAGACTGTGAAAGTATTCAGTTACAGCGACCAAATGGCTAAAAATACCGTCATTCCAGCATGGATGCTGGAATCCAGTCACAAGGATGTGGAATCGTGCTATGTAAAATTATTATTTATAATCATGCGGTTACCATCCGTGGCACTGGATTCTGGCATCCCTGCCAGAATGACGGGTTTGAATATTGGGTAGTCATAAATACTGGATATGGTTAGCGATAGACCGCAACACACGAGAAATCATTGGCGTT
>JBAXNR010000146.1:0-4902 GCA_037133675.1 Methylococcales bacterium | reverse complement strand
AGTTGCTATATTATGCCAGATGTCAATGACATTTTTATGAGAAAGCCGTGGTTGTACCAGCCTTTCGCGTACCCGTTTCAACAGGTCGCTGTGAAACTCCAAAGGCTTCGCTAATCTGCTTATCCTTCCAGTTCTCTCCGCACTCACCAATATCCGCTTTAAGCAGTCTCGGCGTGTAGCCTTTTATACGCAGCTTCTTTTCCTTTATGAATCAAGCTTTCTAGGCTGCTACGTTCGGCTTCTGTTAATCGTACTATATATTTTTTCTTCATAGGTAAGGTCAAGATAGTCAATAATCTCGTGTACCATAGAGTAAAACTATACAATAAAATGGACTGACTACTAGTATCCACAAGGAGTGGCATTAAATTACTTTGCTATAGTTAAAATTTAAAAAACTGTGTTATATAACGCATACGGATAGGTTATATGACTTATTTATAATTAATTATCCTCACAAGAACAGTTAAATAAGCTAATTCTAGGTAGCCAGAAGGAATAGAAAACAAGACGGCAGTGGATTAGCGATATTAATGGTTACCAGTCCTTTAAAAGGCTGGCAGTCATGCCCAAAAGTAAAAACAACAGATTCAATTCACTACCAACAAGACGAGGTATTTATGTCAGAACACCAACACCCCATTGCATTCAGTGATGCCGAAATAGAACAACGCCTAACAGACGAACTACCCAATTGGACGTATGAAAATGGCTGGATTAGACGCAAAATAAAAACTAGCGGCTGGAAAGCCACTCTGATGGTGGTGACAACTGTCGGACATTTAGCAGAAAAAGCATGGCATCATCCAGATATGAGTATCTCTTATGCCTTTGTTATCGTTAAATTAGTCACTCATTCAGCCAAAGGCGTAACTGAAAGAGATTTTGCCCTAGCGAAAAAAATTGAGGAAGTTGTATTGTGGGACGCAGCCGCTGAATCAAATGGTGTCTTTGAAGGCACGCCTAATGACGATCAACGTTTTAGTTATATAAAAAAGTAGGCGCGAATTTAGTCGCGCTACCTAACTTTCAATCAACATCGTGAAGCACTACAGATGAATACTTAAATAAAATTGATATTTTTAAGCTGTCTTTAGAACCTAGCAAACACTATAAATTAATTTTATTAGAGCCAGCACAATGAACCGTCATGAGCGGCGGTCTGCGGCAAAACCAAGATGTCTTTGACTAAATCGGCAACATCGAACACTAACGCCCCACGCCGTGTTTTTCCGTGCATAACCGCGAAACCATGTGGAATACCAAGCACCCACAAGGTAGTAGCGGCGAGTCCATAAGCTAAATAATTTCCGTGATTTAAAAAATCATCAGCGACAGTGTTACCCGAATGATCACGCACAAAGTCTTTAAGTCCTGTTCGCCGTGCCGCACTTTTATAGAGTTTCTTGGTGAACCTTGCTTCAATCAAAAGCAAATTCTGCACATTGACACAGTCGGTCATTTCTTGGTTAAACGTATTAATGGCTTGTTCAATGGCTGGGTCATCATGATGAAAACCATAATTTCTTAACTCGCTATCTTTAGCCCAAATCCGCTGTAAATACGCTATACGCAATTGCTGAACACGTTTGGCAATATGTAACCGTTTAGCTTCATCAAACCAGAATGATAGCCAGTCTTGTACATATTCTGTCGGTCGGTATTCGCTTTGTGGTGATAGCCATTCCACTTCATTGGCAACCAATAACGGTGTGCCACCACTAAAACCAATTAATACCCCAGCTTGAGCTAGCATTCTTATTGCTGCTTGGGTAATGGATGTGCCTGTACCTAACAGAATAACGGTGGTATTTGCGATGGGGATATCCAATATTGCTTTTCGTCTTTCGCGCCCGTCAGATAAAGCACTCTGCCGTCTTTTTGCATGACACGGCATTTTTCCAAGTAATAAATATTGGCTCGTTTTGAATGTAGAATGGCTTTTAGATCGGTTAGTTGTTCCATAGTGCTATCTCCAAATTTAAAACCGTTGTTTTCAATCTTGCCTTGCTAAACTATCACCATTTGAACAGGTCGTCATAACTAAATGGACTAACTACTAGGTTGGTGTGCCATAACATCGCCGCTTGATGACTTTGATTTTGTTATTGAGACCTTCGACGAAACTGCTGGATTGGCGTTGAATAAAATAATGGCTGATTTCAGTCATCCATTTTTGTAAGGTCTTGATAAATTGATTAAAACAGGTTAATCCGTTGGCTTGAACCTGCGCCATCCATGCGTTCAAGCGGTTAACGGCTTGTGCTTTATGCAAGGGGCTATTAAAAATAGAGATCCAGTGCTTCTCTAAAAATATAAACGTCCTCGAGAGCTGGCGCGTGACGGAACAGGGTCAACAAGGTGATTTGTTCTGCCATGGTTAACTCTTGCCAGCGTTTTCGAAAGCACCTTTAAGCTCAGCAATTTCTTGATCAGATGAGGTCTTTTTCAGTGCGTGCATGGCTGCTTTTCTCGCTTTATCAGCGTAGAAGAATATTTAGTGCCTGATTAGCGAGTTTAATAAAATAATCCAAAGATTTAGTTGCTAATTCTGGAGAACATTTTTTATCGTCAGTCATAAGCTCCGTCCATTACCCACAAGTATGTTAGTTATTAAAAATCAATATGTTACGATATAATTTACTGCATTTTGATATAAATATATTTAAAATCATGATGTTACAAAAATTCTGTCGTTAATAAGCAGTCAAACTATGGTATAAACAAAGACACGAAACCGCTATAAGTGCCTATTTTTTTGTTTTTGATGCCTCATTGTTTGTATCGCTTATAGACAGACGACCTATTCTTGTTACTTAACCAATTGATATTTATGACTAAAAAGATGTGGGTAATGGACAGGTTTATTGGTAGCGAGTTGTGCCGCTCGTTCCCAAACCTCCGCCTGATGTGTCAAGAAACAAAACAGGTATATCTTCATGCCCATAACGATTAAACGTCAAGCAGAGCTTGGGAGCGAGATAAACAGTAGAGCCGATGCAGTCTATTAGAAAAAAAATATCAGCACCGCAGCAATAGCGGGGAATGCAAAAATTGCGGCATAGCCGATTAATTTTAAAAAGTTAGGTTCATTGGTTCGCAAGAGCCAATCAGGGCGCATGAAAGAAAAAATAACACCTCGATTGGCTTGCCATTCCAGATTCCAGAACAATCCTGCACACAGATAAATGACCGACGAAGCAAATAAATTTGCCAACCAAGTATTGGGATAAAACCCATCACGCCAAACCAGATAAATGTCGTAAGACCAGCTCGCAGAAAATAACCAAACACAGACAGCAACATAGACTTCTCGCCACCCAACTTGTCGGCGGACAGCTAGAAAAAGTGTCGCCACAACCCACGGCGCGGTAGAGAAGCACAAAACCGACATGAAAAAACCATCAACATAATCCCAAGTCGGATCACCCGTGTAGGGCGCGACCAAGGTTATAACAGTTGTTCCAGTAACAAAAGTCGCCAGCTTCCACGGTTCTTTGAGAAAATGCCAATAAGCACGCCGAGCTAGCGCGAATTGATTTGGCGAACGCACGAACAAAACGAAGGCAAACAAACAAGCCAGACTCCAGAACACAATGTAAGATTTAAAAAAAATGTCCATCGTTGTTGTTTTTTGTCGGTGAAATAATTTTTAGTGGAGTTTTGTAACGTTCGTGGAGTGTAGAACAGTTACCAATCAGTTCACAGTTACCATGCACACACTTTAAAATCTTCACCTACCCAACACGCCTTATCTTCTGTAGACCTTTTGGCTTCACCCCAGCGTGAATTAATGCCATCAGTCGTCAAGCCGCGCACTTCAGCAACGCCCTTTTCAATAATAAACACACTCACATCAGTAATACCATTGAGCAAAGGTTTATCTTTTTTAGGGTTTGCCAGTGCAAAAGAACCTTTTGTATCAGGTATAAACAGGCACTTGCCTTTATATGAGGGTGAACCCGCACTATCTATCTGGCATTTTACTATTTTATCTGCCGCAATAGTCGGGTCACTTATCAACAGTAATACGGTTAGCAGAGGGATTAATTTTTTCATTTTTTTCTCTTTGTAATGTTGTTGGCTATAAAATAAATAATTGGGGGAGGTAGTTTTAATCATACGAGGTTGGGTTGCGGCTCTTTCGCAACCCAACAAATACCGAAGAATGTTGGGTTTCCAAAAAAGACGGCAATTCAACTTACGCTGCTATGCGTGCTACTTGCTACGATGCCTTTTTAGGTAAAACATCTTGAACTGCATCCAATTTTTTCCAGTCGGGTGTTGGTGTTACACAGCCTTTTTTAGGAAGATAGTCGGATTGTTCTATTTTCTGATAACGATGAATATAGCGTGGGCAATTAAGAAATAAATTACGCACTGTCACACGAATCATATATTCCGCATCAACATACTCATCAAGCAACGGATCATCGAGTACCACCGTTGCTGACCCATGCAAACGTAATCGCTGCGGCTGTTCTAAATCAATAAAAAGCAGTCCTACTTCGTGATTCAAAGCAATATTACCCGCCGTTAAAAACATACCATTGCCATCATAATTCGGAAAAGCAATCGTTTTTTCATCAATAACACGCACAAAACCAACGTTACCGCCTTTGTAAGACACAGTCGGTCTCCCCTGTTCATCAACCGTGCTGATAAAGAACATATCGCGCGTGGTAATGAACTCACGCTCTTGCTCAGTAATGCTCTCATGCACGATTAAATCACTCACGCGGTCTGCTAGTTTTGTCGAATTGAAGTGATTTTGTAAATTACGATTACCGTTATGATAAATATCGTTCACGAGCTATTCTCCTTTATGGGGATTGATGGTTTAGTCAGGTAGATACTCTGTTCAAAATCAAGCCTTTTTCGATAACGATAATCATGAATTCT
>JBAXNR010000145.1:0-4917 GCA_037133675.1 Methylococcales bacterium | reverse complement strand
GAAAAAACTAATTTTAACGCTTAAGCAAGTTAATTTTTTATGAGAAAGCCGTGACGTTTAGAGTATCTGCAAAAAGTCTGGGGAAAAGACAGAGACTTACAAAACGAAGGCTTTAGGATTGATGATGTTGATACGCGACAGGCATTAGAACGGTTTACTGCAAAAATAGAAACGTGCAGCAATGTGACTGAATTGCTGTTAGTTGAAGCTCAACTAACCAAAAGCCTCTATAAAATCGCCGCTAACCGCACCAAACAAGGCGATTTTGTCCGTGACCATGACAGCGTTGATAATGCCAACGCCTTTTTAAATCACGGCAACTACCTAGCGTATGGACTCGCAGCAACGACCTTATGGGTACTGGGTATTCCTCATGGTTTTGCTGTTATGCACGGTAAAACACGGCGCGGCGCATTAGTGTTTGATGTCGCTGATTTAGTCAAAGATACATTGATACTGCCGTGGGCATTTATTTGTGCCAAAGAACAAGCGACAGAGCAAGAATTTCGCCAGCAATGTTTACAAAACTTCACCCAACATAAAGCCCTAGATTTTATGTTTGATGCGATTAAGACCCTCAGCATAGAAGGCAATACCTTATGATGGTCACTTTCGTTTCACAATGCGAACATAAAGCCCTTAACCGAACCCGCCGTGTATTAGATGCCTTCGCCAACCGTATCGGCAGCCGCACTTGGCAAACCGTGATTACCGAGGATGGTCTACAGGCAGTCAAAAAATTACTGCGTAAGACAGCAACTAAAAATACCGCTGTGTCGTGTCACTGGATACGCAGCCGTAGCCGCAGTGAATTAGCGTGGATTGTTGGCAATAGGGCTAAATTTAATCAACAAGGCGTAGTGCCAGTCAATTGGACGCGCAAAAATTTATTAAACAGCCAATGGGAAAATGATTGGAATGCGTTGCCGTTAATCAAAGCCCTCACAGCCTTAGCAGGGTTATTTCACGATTGGGGAAAAGCGTCTGCGTGTTTTCAGGCAAAATTAAAACCTTCAAAAAAAGCGATACCTTTAGGCGATCCCTTACGCCATGAGTGGGTTTCAGTTTTATTGTTAAGTGCATTTGTTAATCAAGAAAAAGACGAGCAATGGTTGCAACGATTAATATTAGGCGAAATAATTACTGATGACTTAATTACCCAAACACAAAAAAATACGAAAAACCCACTTAAAAAACTGCCCCCTGCGGCAAGTTTAATTAGCTGGTTAATTATCTCGCATCATCGTTTGCCGTTGCCACAAAAAGACTCAAATGATGCCGCTTTTTTACAAGGAAATCCTCCTCCACCGCGTTTTGAAGATTTATTAGGCATTATTAATGCTGATTTTGGTTATGCTAACTTGTGGCAAGATGGACAACAAGCAAGATTAGCGCAATGTTTTATATTTGATGAAGGACTACCAAATCAATCTAAAGAATGGCTAAAACAGGCTAAAAAATGGGCAAACAAATTACAGGATTGTTTGCCATTGCTGGAAAAATCTATTGCTGATGGTAGTTGGCGGTTGGTGATACACCATGCCCATTTATCATTAATGCTAGGCGACCATCACTATTCGTCACAACCTGCCGATTCTAAATGGCGTAGTGAGCAGCCGCTTTATGCAAACACTGACAGAGAATCTGGTCAACTTAAACAAAAATTGGATGAGCATCTTTTAGGTGTTACCAAAGCCGCTTTAAATACCGCTCATTTATTACCTGCTTTTGAAGATGAACTGCCGCGTGTTTTTGACATAAAAGCTTTGAAACAAAAAAGCACCGATAAAAAATATACTTGGCAAGATAAGGCGGTAGAAAAAATAAGCCATTGGAAAAATGAACTTCCTCCTGCTCAAAAACAACAGCGACAAGGATTTTTTGCGGTCAATATGGCAAGTACAGGGTGTGGAAAAACCTTTGCCAATGCCAAAGTTATGCGGGCGTTGTCAGTTGACGGTGAAAGTTTACGTTATGTTCTCGCCTTAGGTTTACGAAGTTTAACTTTACAAACAGGTGATGAATATCGGGAGCGTATTTATTTAGATAATTCTGAAATGGCGGTTTTAATTGGCTCAAAAGCCATGTTGGATTTGCATCAACATAACAAACAAAGCCAAGAAGAAGAGCAGCCTCAGTATGAAGAATATGGCTCGGAATCAATGGAGACATTATTAGATGATGATATTGACTATGAGTGTGCGATTCCAGAAACCCATTTCAATACTGTTTTGACTGATAAACGTAGCCGTCAATTTTTATACGCCCCTGTTTTAGTGTGTACGATAGATCATTTAATGGCAGCAACAGAAACTAAGCGCGGTGGACGGTATATTTTGCCCACCTTACGCTTAATGTCATCGGATTTAGTCATTGACGAGCTAGATGATTTTGATGGCAAAGACCTAATTGCCATTGCAAGGCTTTGTCATTTGGCTGGGATGTTAGGCTGTAAAGTGATGATTTCATCTGCCACTATTCCCCCAGACTTAGCCGAAGGTTATTTTAATGCCTATCAAGAAGGCTGGTCTCTTTTCGCTAAAACCCGTGATGTAAGCAGTTCCATTACTTGCGCTTGGATAGATGAGTTTACTACTCAAGTGCATACTGTTATTGAACTTGATAGCCCTGCTCGATTGAAAAATCATCAAACGACTCATAAAAATTTTGTTAAAAAACGGCTTAGTAAATTGGCTTTGCAAACACCTAAACGGAAAGCCGAAATTATCACTTGCACTATTAGCGAAATAAAAGAAAAACAAGCACTAGAGCAAACTTATTTTGTCGATATTCAACAAGCCATCGTTAAATTACATCAACGGCATCACAACATCGACCCAGAGAGTAAAAAACAGGTTTCTTTCGGCGTGGTTAGAGTTGCCAATATTCCACCGTGCATCAAAATCAGTCGTTATTTAGCCCAAGCCGATTGGGGAGACGATACTGAAATTCGGACAATGGCATATCACAGCCAACAAGTATTACTCATGCGCAGTGCGCAGGAAAAGCATCTGGATTCAGTATTAAAACGTAGTCATAAAACCCCGTTTCAAAATTCTGTTATTCGCCAACATCTTAATAATAGCAAAGCCAAAAACCTGATTTTTATTTTAGTCGCCACCCCTGTGGAAGAAGTTGGACGCGATCACGACTTTGACTGGGCAGTGGTTGAACCCTCTTCTTACCGTTCAATTATTCAATTGGCAGGACGGGTATTAAGGCACAGACCGAAAACACCTGAGACTGCCAACATGGCTTTAATGCAGTACAACCTTAAAGCCTTAACGCAAAATTCAACCCAACCTGCGTATTGTTATCCTGGTTATGAAAGTGCCGCACATCTTTTAGAAACCCATGATTTAAAGGAATTATTATCGGCAGAAAGTTTGGCGAAAACGGTCGATGCTAGTTTGCGAATTCAAAAAAATAGTGAGTTAAACCCTAAACGGCATTTAGCTGACTTAGAACACGCTTGTATTGCTCAATTACTCACCGATTACCAACAAAAAAAGGTGGATAAATTACAAGGATGGCTAACAGAATGCTGGTGGCTAACGGCTTTGCCGCAACAGCTTATTCGTTTTCGAGAAGGTAGAGAACAGCAAAAACTTTATTTTATCCCTGATAAAAACGAAGAATCTTTTGAATTTGTCGAAAAAGACCGTGAAGGGCGAATTGTCAAAGTAGAGCAAACCTATCAAATTGTTACTGAAGAACTTGGTTTAAACGAAAAAAATAAACTGTGGCTAACGCGTGATTATGCAGAGCTACTTGAAAAACAAGCTGAACTTGAAAAACGGTCTGATTCTGAAGATATTTTCATGCGTAGAACCGCATTAAAATACGGGGAAATTAACATACCCATTGATGATAAAGAACGCACAGCAGGTCATGGTTTTGTGTATGTTGACCAGTTTGGAATGATGAAGCAGGATAAATAAAATCAGTAGGTTAAAAACCTGACAGGATTTAAATCCTGTCAGGTTTACTGCTAAATTAAAGCTGCCTGTACGGCAGTGAACTAAAAAAATAAATATACATTTCTAAGCTACCTGTACGGTAGTAATTATTATTTTAAAGTGTAACACTGGATAATGCGATTAATAAATTTCTAAAAATATAAATATACAGGTTGTATTATATTTGCATTGTGGCTACACTTAAACTCACTCTTACGATTAGATGGAGTTTAAAATGTTAGACACTGCCATACAGAATTTTCTTGATGAACGTAAAGACTCTAGGATTAAAGAAAAATCCAAGAACTGCAAAACAGACGAAGACATACAAAAAGTTGAAAATGCTGCCATTGAAGAGTTTTCATTAGAAAACTGGCTACCAAAAGCTGCAAAACGTGCAGGGAGTTTATCTATATCAACTCACCCCTGCACATTCACTCATCCAAGTTCTCGAAATCACCCTGATAAACAAAAAACAACAGGTGTTATTGCTAATTCACCCGCGAAAGCAGACGGATTTTTACGCACAGGTAATAGTGATGCTGATTTAGACGTGGTGGGGAACGCTGCTGCACTCGATGTGCATAAATTTTTATCCTTAAAAGTGAGTGACGGGCAAACAGTATTAACGCACTTAGAACAAAACAGTGACTACATTCAAAATCAATTTAAGCTAACTGCTACTGTACCGAGTGAAGAAATACAAGCAAGCTTATTTGATGAAAGTCACATAGAGCCGTTTAGTGAAATACATCAAGGCTTGTTAGCCATGAAACAAGTGGATGTTAAAACTTACATAACCAGCGAACGTGTTAAACAAGTTTATTTCCCTGTAGCAGACGACTATCACTTATTGTCAATTCTTACACCATCAGGGTTGATGTTCAAACTACGGCAACGCATTAGGGTAGGTTTAAACAAACGTCATCAAAGTTTCATAGGAATTTTCTGAATCGCT
>JBAXNR010000144.1:0-5023 GCA_037133675.1 Methylococcales bacterium | reverse complement strand
AGTAGATACAGTTGTATCTATATCAATGATATATAAATGAAAAATAATTGAATTTAAATGAAAGCAGGAAGGGATGCGTCGTCAAAATGCCCAAGTAGGTGATTTGATTCTGATTCAATTTCTAGGAAAACAGGCAGGGGAACGTTTTAACCGCTTTCATCTTGAAATTGAAAAACCTAACCACGATAGCTTTTAACATCACATAACGAACAACGTACTAGCCAACGCTGGTACGTTATCGCCACGTCTAATCAAGATCGCTTTTTGTAAAAGACCTATCCGTTTTCAAGCTTATTGACCAATTACAGCCATGTTTTATCACGAAGAGTTATCCACAAAGACTGTGGATAACTCTGTGCATAAACTGTTTTATTGATTGCTTAGTAGTGGTTTTTATTACAGTTTTGTTAAATTGACTAAAAAATAGACAATGACTTAATTAATTTAACTATCAATAACTTACAGAGTGTTCGTGTAGTTAAACCATGCTAATAAAAAATGCAGCTAAGTCATTGATTATGACTTGTGCATAACACTAACCAGATGATTTTTAACTAAGGCAATTGCCCAATGATTGGAAAGTATTGTTTGTGTAATCAGCTCATCTTCAAACATAAACAAACTCTACGAATTTTTGGCTAACTTAACGATTTACATTAAACGCTTATTTTTGTCATTTACAGGGGGTTTGTGAAGTAAGACCAGCACTTATAACTAAACAGACATAAAAGCCGCTAGAACGGCTTTTATGTTTGCTCTTTAGTTATGTTCTGAGTGGCTTGTAATCTGTTTTTCAAAATTACGAAAAACACACACAACAAATCGTTTATTTTTGTTGCTTTTATTTTGCCTTTTTTTGGAAAAGCACGCGTGTTTTTTGCGTGTTTTTCTTTTATGTAAATCTTTTAAAAGCTTTTAAAGCTTTTAAAGCATTAATTATCTTTTATTTTCAATTGGTTATAATGGCATTTAGGGAGAAATAGGTTGCTTAGATAGGAGAAATAGGTTGTTTAAAGGGAGAAATAGGTTGTTCATTAAGGGAGAAATAGGTTGTTTTTTAGGTGTTTAAATATTAAGCTCCTATAATTGCAATTTATTCGGGATACGCTAATGCAAAAACTAACGGTTTATAAATCAAACAAAGTCATTGAAGCTGGTTATAAACTGAGTCTTAATGAACAACGGCTTATTTTGACTTGCATTGGTAAAGTTAATTCAAGTAAGCCTTTGTTAGCCACTGAACGCTTTGAAGTCACCGCTAAAGAATTTGCCCAGAGGTTTGAAATTAGTGAAGATAAGGCGTATCAGACTTTAAAAGAGATTTCAGAACAGCTTTTTGAACGTTATATGATTATTGATAATCCAGACCCTAATGATCGAAGTCTTAAATATACAAAAACACGCTGGGTTAGTGCCATCAATTACCATTCAGATGCAGGAAAGTTGAGTTTGCTATTTGCGCCAATCTTGATTCCTTATCTAAGCGAATTAACAGGAAGCTTTACCTTTTACCAGCTTGAACATATTGGCTCAATGAGTTCTATTTATGCCATTCGTTTGTATGAATTGCTCATGCAATGGAAAACTACAGGCAAGCGGGAAGTTGAAATTGATTGGTTAAAGCAACAGTTTGAAATTGAAAATAAATATCCATCTATCAAAGATTTAAAAAAATATGTGATAGACCCCGCTACGAAAGACATTAACATCCATTCAAACTATCAAGTGAGCTGGGAACAGCGCAAAACAGGACGTAACGTCACGCATTTAACCTTTACTTTTACCGAAAAACAGCCATTAACACCTGAAAAGCCGAAAAGAGCCACCAAGCCTAAAGAGAAAATGATTTTAGGTGTGGCGGTGTCGGAAATTGAGAAATTAGCACGGATAGGTGAATCCTATGAGCAGGCGGCAGCACGGATTAATGCTAATAAAGCCACATCCAGAAAGAAATAAGCATAGCACCTAAAATTTAGTATGATATGATATTATTTTATACAATATGGTATGAAGAGAAAAATATGATTATTCTAATAGGCGGCGAGAAAGGTGGCACTGGAAAAACAACGATTGCAACTAACCTTGCAGCTATGCGAGCCTTAGGCGGACGTGATGTTTTACTAATTGATACAGACCCACAAGGTAGCGCGAACTATTGGGCGCAAAGTCGTGATGAATTAAATATTAAGCCACGAGTTGCTTGTGTGCAGAAATTTGGAAAGGGCTTACCAATAGAAGTTAAAGACTTGGCTAAAAGGTATCAAGACATCATCATTGATGCGGGCGGTCGTGATTCTGTTGAATTACGTTCAGCAATGGTAGTAGCAGATAAAGCTTATATTCCTATTCAGCCTAGCCAATTTGATATTTGGACTTTAAACCAAATGGATGAGCTAGTCGAAACAGCCAAAGGATTTAACCCTGACTTGCAAGCCTACGTCATTATCAGTCGGTCTTCGACAAATCCATCGGTTCATGAATCCGATGATACCATTGAAATTCTAAATGACTTCCAAAGCCTCAACTTGGCAAAAGCAGGAATAAAAGACCGAATTGCTTATCGTAAAGCAGCAAGTAGCGGCGTTGGTGTTAGTGAATTAAAGCCGAAGGATCAAAAAGCAGTGGACGAAATCGAAGGATTGTATAAAGAGGTATTTGAAGATGAACAATAAAATGAAAAGCCGATTACCTGTAAAAAGTAAATCGGATGAGTTGAATGCGTTTATTGCGGGTGCGGACGATAGAACAGCCAAAATTTCCATCGTAGAAAAAAGTTACCCGTGGGAAGCGCAAGGCGTTCGGGAAGATGTAACAAAAGTGTACAACTTGCGATTACCTGAACCGTATTTACTAAAACTGAAATACATTGCTGAGCATACTCCAGACAGTATGCACAAATTCTGTTTGAATGTTCTTCAGGACGCGATTGATGCAAAAATTGAAGAGCTGATATAATATCATATCATATCATTTTATATGGTGTTATTGGACTTACATGGATAGAGGCGTGGGGAGACTTAAACAATAGAGATGTTAGTGGTCAACACAGAATTTGTCATGTAAATCCGTTAAGGCATTTTCAGAAACTCTATGACAACCTCAATACAGCTTAGCACCTAAATCCAGACAGGTCAGATATAGCCGCACATCGAATTCCAATTGGTGATAGTTTGGCTCTATGTATTCGCATAACTTGTAAAATGCTTTGTTGTGTTCTTTTTCGCGTAAATGCGCCAGCTCATGAGCGACGATCATGTTCAAAAATGCTTGTGGCACATTTTTGAAAACCGAGCCAATACGAATTTCATTTTTGGCTTTTAATTTACCACCCTGAACCCGCGATATGAAAGTGTGCAATCCCAACGCATGATGAACCACATCTATCTTGTCATCATAAACTACTTTACTCAACTGGCTAGACTGGCGCAATTGTGATTTTTTAATCTCCATGACATAAGCATAAAGAGCTTTATCGGTGCGAATTTCATGGCTGGATGGATATTTTTTTAAAAGATACTTGGCTAGTTTATCGTTGTCGATCAGTTGGTGAATTTGGTCTGTCACCGTTGCTGAATAGCCTGCTAAATATTTTAGTGTGTTTGCCATTGAAGAGTTTGCTTTAATTTGAAGTTTGAATATTTCATACAGGGATAACATAGAACCTAAGCTTTAGGGAGCAATGGAACTGTAATTGTGTATGTGGGTTCAACACACGAAACAGAGAATAAAGGGGTAGGTAACGCAGAATTTGTAAGAAGGATTTCTGTTATCCGTTACTTCCTACACCCATTATTTTAAGTTGATAACACCGTCGCATAACGAATTTCGGCACTAGCAACAAACTTTCCATCAACGCTGGCTTCGCATTGATATATCCAAAGATTATGTTTGTGTTTTAAAAAACGTGCTTCAATCATTAATTGGTCGCCTGGCACAACGGGACGTTTAAATTTCGCCTTATCAATACCAACAAGATAACAAATCATGTCTTTTGGTTTTCCACCAGCCGATTCAAAACCAAGTAAGCCCGCTGTTTGTGCCATTGCTTCTAAAATCAAAACACCAGACATAATAGGCTTATGCGGAAAACAACCTTCAAAAAATGGTTCGCTGTACGTCACATTTTTTATTGCCAATAATCTATTACCAGCGTCACACGCGATCACTTTATCGACTAACAAAAAAGGATAGCGTTGAGGTAGAAGAGCCTGAATTTTGAGAATATCTAATTCAATAGACATAAATTTACTACACCTTTAGCTGGGGTTACACACCAAAAGAACGGTTTGTCCTGCGACCCCACTGATACCAAGGGTTTCAGTGGGGTACAGACGAAATATCGATTTCAAAACTGGCGACAATAGTGTTGATAAGTTCTTGAATGTTAAGCATATCTTCTCTAGCGTAAAATCCATACCTACCAATGAAGTATGTTTTCACCCCCGTTAGTGTTAAGACACAGACTTCAAACCATACATTGCGATACACTTTCTAAGCTGCCTGTACGGCAGTGAACTATAACGCCACGTCTTATACGTTTTTACCTTTTTTCTAAGCTGCCTGTACGGCAGTGAACGTGTGATTTTTTTTGATGACCAACCCGATACATTTCTAAGCTGCCTGTACGGCAGTGAACGGCATGACTGGGCTGACGCTGTTTATGTTATTTTTCTAAGCTGCCTGTACGGCAGTGAACCCTGGGGAACTACAACCTACGCCGCCAGCACCTTTCTAAGCTGCCTGTACGGCAGTGAACCAAATCAGGCTAAAACCTTATCACTGGTTGATTTTCTAAGCTGCCTGTACGGCAGTGAACAGCCACAACCGATAAAACCATCGCGATCACTGTTTCTAAGCTGCCTGTACGGCAGTGAACGTATGTTTCAGTGTTTATTCTTGGGCTTTCGTTTTCTAAGCTGCCTGTACGGCAGTGAACAAAACTAAGTTAACAACATTATTGGCTGAATTTTTCTAAGCTGCCTGTACGGCAGTGAACCCGTTTCAAAGTTTAGCGTTTGATGGC
>JBAXNR010000143.1:0-5179 GCA_037133675.1 Methylococcales bacterium | reverse complement strand
TCAGAATGGAATCCAGATTTCGCAGGTTTAGCTTGATTTTTAACACAGTTGCTCGAAGGTTTTTTATCAATACGCGGTCAAAAAATTGCGCAATAGTTCATGACCATGTTCGGTCAAAATCGATTCAGGGTGAAATTGTACACCTTCAATGGCTAGAGTTTTATGACGCACGCCCATGATTTCATCGAGATTGCCCGCTTCGTCTTGTGTCCACGCGGTGACTTCTAGGCAGTCGGGTAAGCTGGCTTGTTCGATGACTAGGGAATGATAACGGGTGGCGGTGAAGGGGTTGTTTAAGCCTTTGAATACGCCGATGTTGTGGTGGTAAACGGGTGAGGTTTTGCCGTGCATGATGCTTTTGGCGTGGATGATGTTGCCGCCGAAAGCGTAGCCTATGCTTTGATGTCCTAAGCACACGCCTAAAATCGGGATTTGTCCTGCGAATTTTAGAATGGTGGCGACTGAGATTCCCGCTTCTTTGGGTGTGCAAGGGCCGGGGGAAATGACGATTTTGTCAGGCGCGAGGGCGGCAATGTCTTCGACGGTGACTTGGTCGTTGCGCACGACGGTGACATCCGCGCCTAGTTCACCAAAATACTGCACGAGGTTGTAGGTGAATGAGTCATAGTTATCGACCATGACGACTTTAACTCCCCCCTTAGCAAAAGGGGGGGTGGGGGGGATTTTTACCGCGCTCATAATTGCTCTCCTTCTAAGCCTGCTTCTGCCATTGTCACAGCACGGAATACGGCGCGTGCTTTGTTCATGGTTTCGTCCCATTCGTTGGTGGGGATGGAGTCGTAAACGATACCTGCCCCTGCTTGTATGTGTAGTTGCCCGTCTTTGATGACGGCGGTTCTGATGGCAATCGCGGTGTCTAAATTACCTGTCCATGAGATGTAACCAACCGCGCCTGAGTAAACGCCACGTTTAACAGGTTCAAGTTCATCAATAATTTCCATTGCGCGAATTTTGGGTGCGCCGCTGACTGTGCCAGCAGGAAAGGTTGCCGCTAGAACATCAAACGCATCTTTGCCTTGTTGCAAGGTGGCGGTGACATTGGAAACGATGTGCATGACGTGTGAATAACGCTCGACTATCATTTTATCGGTCAATTTCACTGTGCCGATTTCTGCCACGCGCCCTGCGTCATTGCGCCCTAAATCAATTAACATGAGGTGTTCGGCGCATTCTTTGGGGTCTTCGAGTAATTCTTTTTCCAGTGCTAAATCTTGTTCTGGCGTTGTGCCGCGTCTGCGTGTGCCTGCAATCGGGCGCACGGTGACGGTGTTGTCTTCTAAACGCACCAGAATTTCAGGTGATGAGCCGACGATATGAAAATCTTCTAAATTCAGATAGTACATATAAGGCGACGGATTCAGACAGCGCAAGGCACGGTAACAGTTCAGCGGCGAGGCGGTGTAAGGAATTGATAAGCGTTGAGATAACACCACCTGCATGATGTCGCCATCGGTGATGTATTCTTTGGCTTTTAACACCGCAGACTCAAAACCTTGTTGGGTGAAGCCTGAAACAAAATCTTCTTCAACCACTTTTTTAGGATTGGGGTGTTTTTCGGCTTTGGCTTGAATTTCGTGTAGCTTAACGACTAATTCATTCAAGCGGGTTTGTGCCTGTGGGTATGCGTCCGCTTCGGCTGGATTGGCATGAGTGAGCAACAACATTTTGCCCGACAAATTATCAAATACCAGTATGTCTTCTGACACCATCAATAGAATATCAGGTGTGCCGATAGGGTCTGGCTTAGGCGTTTTACAGACTTTGGGTTCGATATAGGCAATGGTTTCATAGCCAAAATAACCCACTAAGCCACCGCTAAAACGCGGCAAACCTTCAATATCAGGGACTTTATAACTTTGCCTAAAACCATCTATCCACACCAGCGGATTATCGTGGTTGAGCGTTTCCACGCACACGCCATTTTTTTCCACTTGAATGTGCTTACCGTTAATCTTGATGATGGTTTTACACGGCAAACCGATAATGGAATAACGCCCCCATTGTTCGCCACCGTGTACGGATTCCAATAAATAAGAATACGCACCATCGGCTAATTTTAAATACGCACTGAGCGGCGTATTCAAATCCGCCAACACTTCGCGGCTGACAGGAATGCGGTTATAGCCTTGTGTGGCTAACTGATTAAATTGATCGAGTGTCATGGGCTTTAGGCAGGGCATTTTAGTCTTCGTCTTCTTCGTCTGAATGTCTGAAATGAATGGTCAAACCTTGTAAAAAATTTCTTAGCACTTGGTCGCCGCATTTACGGTGATGTTTATGCCCTTGCTGTCTAAAAAATGCGCTGAGTTCGCCTTTTGATAATTCAAAATCAGCCAGTTTTAGCGTGTGTAGCATATCTTCTTCTTTAAATTCTAAAGCGATACGGAGTTTTTTCAGTATGGCATTATTGTCGAGTTCGGCTTCGGCTTTTTTGGGCGGAGGATTGTCTTGCTTGCCGCGTTTATAAGTAATCAAGCCGTCTAAAAATCGGCTCATATATTGATCATTAAGACCGACAAAGCCGTCTTCATTGTCTTTTTTGAGAAAGTGCAGCAACTCATCGCGGGTGATTATGCAGTCGCTTAAGGCGAATATTTCCAGCATGGTTGCGTCATTTAAATTCAGCGCGTAACGGACGCGGCGTAATACATCGTTATTAATCATAATTTTTCTAGGTAGTTAGCAGTTGAGTACAGGGCAAGGAGTTCAAACCTAGGTTTGTATTTCCTACTATTTGATTCGATAATGCCCTGTAATTTTAAATTCAAATAAACGGTCTTCTTCTTGTGTGCCGTCACCAATATTATGAATAATTAACGGCATATTGCTGGTCGGTGCAGATTTATCACTGACTATCATAATGTGCGGCAGATTCGCTGGCAAAAGCACGGTGACTACATCACCCGCTTGATAATCTTCTGCCTTGCTGGAAATCGGTAATTCATAACCTTTGCGTTTAAAATAGGTTTGCAAATTTAACACGCGGCGATGGTCGATGTTTTTATCCGTACTTTTCAAACCCCAGTTTTTAGGATAGTGAGAAAAAGCGTGCTGCATATCCTCATGCACTAATTTTTGTAAATCCACGTTATGACTAGCCCGCAAAGCGCGTATCACCACATCCGTACACACCCCTCCTTCCAAAGGAATATCACCATTTGGATAACCCAGCGTGTAATAAGTCGGATCATAACGCACCGTTGTTCCAACTTGCGACCGCGCCGCCTTAACAAAATCCACTAATGGTTCAGCCGCCGATGGTAACGCCAGCGTCATAAGAATAAAACCGAGAGTATTTTTTAAAGTCGCCATAACGCTTGCAATCCGAATAGAGCGGGCAATTATAACGTAAAAAAACACCAACGGTGTGAGTGCTTTACGCGGGTTAGACGCATTGATTACGCACTGAGATAGAGAAATCACAAACTAACACATACGCTTCAATATTTATTCTTTCGGCAACTCTACTTTTACCATTAGCTAAGCAAAACAATTAAGCGGAAGACAGATGAAAAAAACAAGTAAAATGGACGACTACCCCCCAATATTGTAAATCTATGAAGATTAATGCCTTTAATAAATAGCGTACTTGACTCTCTGACCTCACATATCGTCGTATTAAATACGCAGGGGGTTATTGTGGCGGTCAACAAGGCATGGCGGCAGTTTGGTACAGAAAATGGTTTGCCAGAACCCAGTCACAGTCTATTAGGGGCTAATTATCTGGATACCTGCAAAAAAGCCGTTAATCAACCTGATGGTGATGAGGCAAACGCTGCTCAAGCTGGCATTGCCGCCGTGCTGGCAGGTAAACAGGAAAGTTTTTATTTAGAATACCCGTGCCATTCGCCTAATCAGCAACGCTGGTTTTCTATGAATGTATCGCCATTGCAAGGTTCAGAGGACGGGGTCGTAGTGAGTCACGAAAACATCACCAAACGCAAACTAGCTGAAATTGCTTTACGCGACAGTGAGTCGCGTTTCAGTGCTGTCATTGAAGCATCACCCGTCCCAATGACACTCAACGATACACAAGGAAACATTACTTATCTAAATCATGCTTTTGTTCAAACCCTTGGCTATACCCTGAATGATATTCCAACTCTAGCGGACTGGTGGACTCGTGCTTATCCAGACTTGCACTATCAACAGTGGGTGATTGAAAACTGGCGAAACCATTTGGCGGAGGCAATTCGTAGCAACCAGCCATTTGTGCCTATGGAAACAAATATTACCTGCAAGGATGACACTGTTCGCACATTCCTTGTCGGAGCTTCTGCCCTAAAAGATAATTTTGCAGACATTCATTTGGTTACTCTGTATGACATCACCGACCGCAAACAGGCTGAGAACGCACTAAAAATCAGTGAAGAACACTTTAGAGTCTTGTTCACCCAAGCCCCATTGGGTATTGCTTTAATTAATTCGCTCACAGGACATATTTATAAAGCCAACCAAAAATTTGCCGATATTGTTGGTTTAAGCATTGATGAATTACAACACATTGACTGGATGCAAATCACCCATCCTGATGATGTGCAAGCCGATTTAGATAATATGGCGTTAATGAATGCGGGTAAAACTGACGGTTTTGTCATGGAAAAACGTTATATTCATGCCGACGGCTCAATTGTCTGGATTAATCTGACCGTTGCTAAAATTTTGTTAAAAGAACAGGATGCTCCTTGTCATCATTGTATTGTTGAAGATATTACTGAGCGTAAAAAGATAACAGAAGCTCTTAGTGCCAGCGAAAAAGAGTTTCGTTTGTTGGCGGAATCCATGCCGCAAATTGTCTGGATTACCAGCGACGATGGCGAGTGCATTTATTTAAATCAACAATGGGTAGACTATACGGGGCTTAGCCTTGAAGAAAGCTATGGGCATAACTGGAGCAACGCGCTTCATCCCGATGATCAGCAGCGTGCGTGGGATGCTTGGCAGACTGCGATACACAACAAGAGCAGCTATTCATTGGAATGCCAAATCCGTCGAGCGGATGGAGTCTATCGTTGGTGGTTAGATCGTGGCATCCCTGTATGCGATGAGACTGGGAAAATTTACAAGTGGTTTGGTACTTGTACGGATATACACGAACTTAAGGAATCTGAAAAATCTCTGCGCATTGCCGCTATTGCTTTTGAATCACAAGAGGCAA
>JBAXNR010000142.1:0-5208 GCA_037133675.1 Methylococcales bacterium | reverse complement strand
AGTTATAACTTTATGGACATAACAACAGCTATTTTATAGACGCTTATCTAGGAATCCAACGAAACAGAAATTGCTTGGTAACCATAATCCAAATCAGCGCATATACAATAATGTGGATGCCCGTATTAATCCAAAAGTTGTGATAACTTGGAAAGGGGGTATTACTCACCAAAAGGAGAATAAAAATATGGACGAAAAATACATACAGTGAGGCTTGACCTAGAGGAATTAAAAACCAGCCAAAAGCACGATTGAAAGGATACCAAAATCGAGTGAGTAACGCGTAAATGCTGATGAGTAGCACGGTTATATTTAATAACCGTCCAGGACCTAGTTTGTATTTTTGGAAATAATTGAAATAAAGATTATTAAATGTTTCTGACGGAATAAATGACAATTTACTCCACTCAGCAAATTCATCAACAGGGTGGTTTAGTGTGAAAACAATAAACATTAATGACAACACTATTGAGGTATAAACCAATAGCTTGCCGCGTGTGCCATTAAAAAACGCAAGCAGCTCTTGCTTGTAATAACCAGCGACAATACCGTGTATATAAATTAACTGCCACACAATAAGTGGAAACGCATATTCAAATTGCGCACCCGTTAGCCGAATTTCAGCGGTGGCAACTTGAGCCTCAGGTGTTCCGAAATTAACCCAATACAGTATCCAGCTAATGCCTAATAGCAGCTTGGTTTGTTTTTTTTCCAACATCAAAAATACCAGCGGCGTGACTAAAGCAAAAAGCACGACGTAAAGTCCGATAATTTGAAATTGATGCGGTCCACAGCGCAGTAACAGTGCTTGACTGAGCATACTAAAGAAACCATCAGTTAGCGGGGGATATAACGGATAATCAATATTTCTATACGGGTCATGAAAAGTGGTGACAGCGGTTGTATTTAACAATGGCACATAGCGTAGTAACCCTATGACTAAAATGATAAAAACATTGACGCGATAGAGCTGTGCGGAGCGGCTGAGAAGCGTGGATAGACACGCATTAAAACCGTCTCTTTTGAGTTTTTTTCCATACACCATGCCTATAACAATGCCCGCCAGCATAACAAATGCCTCAGCGGTAGAAACCACGCCAATGCGTTCCCAGCCGATATACATGAACAGGGAAAAATAGTCGAAATGCGACACGATTAGTAGCGGAATAACAAAGCCGCGCATGAAATCAAGACGTAAATCACGGGTTGCATCAGTTTCTGGGTAAGCCCACGTTGTCGGTAATCTATTCATGAATAGCTCTCTTATAATTATTATTAAAATCTAGTTAAAGTCCAGCGGGATAAGGTGTTGATAACAATAAACCCAGCAGACCAATCAGTGAGGCGTTAAGATCAATTGCATATTCATTGGTTGCATAAGAGCGAGCATCATCAACATAGCTTAATGGACCGAGATTTCTTGGACCGATGCCCGATTGTTCAAGTTCATTAGGTCCACCGACTAACAAGCCTGCCAATTTGGTGTGAGCTGCCGATAAAAATAGATGACTCACATTGGTGACTGGTTGCGTACCAACACCTGAGACAAAGGACTGTTTAAAATGATTACGTCCAAATATATAATCGAGCTGCTCAATCGCGGCATTAAGATACGCGGTATTATTACTTAAGCGGTAAGCGTAAAGTAAGATAACGCCTTCTTCTATGGTTAATTTGTTTGAACTCCAGACAAAGCGGTTGTTAGCAATTCGATAACCGCTGACGGCAACATTGCCCAGCAGACTTTTAGCGCGTTCCAAAATTTTGTTTTTAACGGCTGCACGCCATTTGTCACTGTCTGGCATAGTGGGGTGAAACAGAACGTGTGCGAGTGCCATACTCGATGGGTCTTTCCATTCAAAAACCGTGAGCGGTGCAGTCGGTAGTACCTCTGCCACATAACGTTTATAGGGTTCTTCGCCTGTGGTGATTAGTAATTCAGCGGCTGCCCATAGGCGGTCGTCCCAATCATACGTCAGAGAAATATCGTTATCGGTCTTATTGTACATATAAGGCCCAGAGCCTTTATTGTCACCTTCTTGAAAATCAAATTGTTGCTTTTCGATAGTCTCCAAATAAGCCCATGCTTTTTGCGCGGCTGCAAGATAACGTGCCGCATCTTCTGGTCGGCTTTGTTTGTAAATTCTTGCCGCCATTGCCCACGCGGCGGCGGCTTTAGCTGTTTCTGGTGTAGTGATGCCGTAGATATAACGTGGCTGTTGATCTTGATCTGGGGTCAAGTTTTTCGGCCACGTTTCGCCAGATAGTTTTCGATATACCGCGCCGTCAGAGCGTTGCATAGTCAACATCCAGTCCAAGCCAACTTTCATTTCGTTCAATACATCGGGTAATTTATTGCCGCTTTCGGGTATATCTAATGAAAAATCAGCAAATAAAGCGGGGGATTCTTCATATACAGCTAGAATACGTCCCACTGTAATTGCCGTAGTCGCCACATACTTTCCATAATCACCTGCATCATGCCAGCCGCCAACACTAGCAACTGCGTCACCCGCTTTATGCGTGGCATCATCATGTTTAATCAACGCATCATGTAAATGGCAAGCCTCATGTTTTAAACCCGTTGCCGCATCGTCTATTTTTACGCCGCAACGTTGCAAATAATAAGAACGCAGTAGTAATTTTAATGGTTCTTTATAGACATCTTGACTAATGGCGAATGGTGGTGATTCTGCATTTCTAGCGCGTAGTACATAATGTCCCGCTTTATTAAAGGCTGAGAAGTTTAACGCTTGTAGTCGATCACCTGTTTGAGGATCTTTATATTCCTTGGAGACGGTAATTTTAAACACACTTTTTTTATCAGAGACGTTCAAAATTTCGGCATTCTTGAGTTTTTTATCGGCATTAACCAGTAGAGCTGTTTTGGGCCACGCGGGAAGATAGCCGACTTGATTAAGAACAACACTGTTCGCTCCAGCAACGCTAGAAACAGTCATTGCACTGATTAAAACAGCAAAAAGATGGCGTAGTTTCATGTGTTTATTCCTAATTTTAAATCGTTGGATGAGAGGAAAAATGGTTCGTTAAGTTCATCGTAATTAGTCGGATGTATAAAAACCCGTCATTCCAGCATCCCTACTGAAATGACAATGGACTATTCAGCTACAGGTCGATATTTAATTAATAACCAGCGATTATGTTCATCTAATTGCTGGTAGCTTACTTCATCCATACAGTTTTTAATAATTTTAAGCCCCATGCCACCTTCGGGTAGGTTTTCAAAATCAGTATCGTCGAAATCGAAATCGCCGTTAAGGTTATCTAACCATTCTGAATCAATCATAGCCTTGCCTTCATCAATCATTTGTATAGACAAACGATCTTCTGTTAGCCAAAATTTGATAGAAATTTGGTGCTTATCAGAACCAGCGCAGGCGTGTTCGATACAGTTGTTAACCGCCTCGACTGTCGCTAGTTCGATTTCGGCTACTGATGTTTCGTCAAATGCTTGATATGCTACTTCTCTAGCACACAAACCAGCTAGTCTGGCATTTTCTAAGTTACTAATAATGGTTAGTGTAACTTTGTTCATTGCGTTGTCCCCTTTTTTGACAATGAGCTATTTGTATTTTTAAACATAACCCTACTAAAGTTTTAGTAAAAAGTCATTCGAAAGCTCCCGTTGTATATCAATTTCGGTAGTGAGTGAAAGCTGTTATAGCGATGACAGCCAGTCATGCTCAAAAGTAAAAACAACAGATTTAATACACTACCCAATTTCAAGTAAGCCAAAATGGAAGTCAATTTTAACAATGAAAAATAATCTGATTATTGTGCTGGTTGGCGGTAACATAGCAAAATTACTACTAATCAATGGTTCGGACAGTTTTAATAAGACACAGCCCCGAACTTACAAATCTGCTCATAAAGAGGTGAGGATTTAATCAAATTCAGGTCTAAGTCAAAGTTGCAAGAAAAGCGATTAATCAGTAAGGTATTGAAAAAACGGATTTTCCAGCTTGCAACCGAAATGGGTTTTCGTTCAAACGCTAGTGATCTGTCATGCCACTTAATCAAGTTCAACGCGGTAAAACTGGCATTGAAATGACTATGCAAAGCGGGTTCTGAGCGAGCTTGACAGTCGCAAAGTCCCGTGAACTGTTTGGCATCACGAAAGAGAAACTCAATCTGAAAGCGTGCTTTGTAGTACCGAACAATCGAGTCTGCATCCAGCTCGGTGTCTGTTGAAAACAGCAGCGCAAACTGCCCCGTCTTTTTGACCAGAGTCACGATGCGAACATCGCGTTTGAGATTCACACAATTCACAGTGGCGGTATACAGGTTGAATTCCGCTGGTTCACTGACTAATTCTAGGCGACTCCTGTCACCGATGACCACTTTGCCATCGTAAATTTTGTGTCTACCTCTGGGCTTTTGTTGTCCCGTGTATAAGTAACGCAAGTTAGCGTCACGACGCAGTTTGCCAATCTGATGATAACCTTTAGCAAGAATAGCGTTGGTTATCAATTGCTTGGTATAGTAAGCGTCGGTCGCGACATAACGCACTGTTTTCGGTAGCGCGTGACAGTCTTCCTCGAAATGGCGCACATAATCATTAACCCGCGTTTCGCCGTCTTTTGACTCGGGTGGCGTTTGTCGGGTTGAAACGTGATATGCCGTGTTGTAATCCACATCGACCACCGCTAAGGTCGATATTTCCAAACCTTTGTCTGCTTTGCCCTGCTTGGAGTCAAAAAACTTGCCTAATCCGTAGGTCTTGTCGCCGCTTTTCTTGATATAACTACAGTCTAACGCCGCGATTAATGTCTTTGCGTGGGTGATCACCTCGCGGTTGCCCAATTGATTGAACTCCCTAAAATCTAGCTTCCTTGCGAACCAGCGGCGATAGGTTTTCTCGTCTAACTCACTGTAGCGGCTCAGGTTGCTATAGTTAAATCGTCCTCTTAGACTAATCAGTCCAACCAGTAAAATAGAGAAAAATTTTTTGCGGTTTTGAAAGACTGGACATTTTTTCTAAAATCGTTTCTAGTAGCTTCATGGAAATCTTTTTTCAGGGGGGCGTTTTCGAAGACTCTATTTTCCCTGAATTTAAGATTTCCTCTCTACTATTTCAAAAAACTGTCCGAACTATTGACTAATAAAACTAGCGTTAACTATTCAACATAAAATAATAACCTTTGGTGCTAGTTAGCTCCATAAAAATAAACAAAATAAATCAATGTG
>JBAXNR010000141.1:0-5400 GCA_037133675.1 Methylococcales bacterium | reverse complement strand
GTTCAATTGCTTCCCATCCCTCTGCTCCGTTTATCACTGCACAAATCGTTAATATAATAATGTCCATCAATTGATGCCTTTTATTTCGCTCCACTCGCGGGTCTTCCACCGATGAAAACGCTTCTTGTAAACTTAACGCCACTCTCTATCCCTCAAAATAGTTCAGTATCGCTGATTTTTAAGGTAATTTATATGCGCTTGCCCTGAAACTGTCTAACAAGGCTTGCAACCACGCCATAATAAATGCTTGCTTACTGGCATGAGTCGCTGATTCATCGGTGATATTACGACACAACCACGCTGCTAATTTTACCGTGTCCCAATGTTCAGGCTGATAAACCAACTCAAGACTGCGCTGCAAGTTAGCCATGAAAGAAATTTTGACCGTCCCTTTCTCCTCGTCCATATCAATTAGCCCAGCATCATGCTTTAACGAGTCCTTAAAACGACTAATCACACTATCGCAAGGCTTGGCTTCATAGCGTGATAAATCCCACGGATAATCCAACATTTGCGGATCATCAAACAACTGTAATTCGCCTTGTACATAAACTGCTAACTGCGGCACACGCAATCTTTCACCGCGTTCTGCGGGTGTCGTAAAAAACTCAACTGCCACTAGCCGACTGTTTTCAGCGGCTTGTTCAATGATTATTTTTGATTCACTACTTACAACGGTAGCCTTTAAAACCTCTGCATCCTCAACCGTTAATAACCCAGTAATGGTTAATTCTTGCGTGTCATTATTCCAAGTAACTTTTTCTTTTAATGATTTTGATAACTGAGTTAAAACAGGTTTTTCACTCAATGGCACGGGAATCGGCGGTATTTTTTTATCTTTTAACAGTTCCAAGTCAAATTGCTTAGGGTTAATTGGCTTGATGAATTGCCCCACCTCTTTACGTTCAAAGCCTGCGCCCTTAACCAAACTATCACGCAATGCACTGGCGGTTTCTGAAAAGTTAGACGACACCACAAACGCATAAGATTGATTAAGCTCTGCTGTATGGCGGTGGATTGCATCGGGCTGGCGTAAAATTCGCCCTAATAACTGCTCTACCCGCGTCGAAGAATGCACGTTTGCCATACTGACTAAGACATAAGCAAATGAACAATCCCACCCTTCGGCTAAGGCTTGCTGAGTAATGACAAACTTCACAGGACATTTTTTATCCATAATGCCCAGTGGATACTCATCGGTTGCCTCTAAGCCCTTTTCATCGCCTGTTGCAATCACAATTTCACGCTCAGGAATCGCATGATTCGTCATTAACTCCTGTTTAACTCGATACACATCTAATGTGTCTATACCTTTCTTTTTTGCTTGCGCTTCGGCTTGAATCAACACAATAGGACGCAAGTAATTACTGCTTAATAGATGTTCTTTATCCGCTAACACCTGCAAATCATTACGACAGGTTAGCGCGTAAGCTAAGCACTGTTGCCAGTTCGGTTCAGTGCGTAACCAAATCGGCAGCTTTATCATCTGTTCAGTTTTTAACTCCACTGCTGAAACACTGTGCAGCACATTAGACGGCGTTTTATCCATATCAGGCGTGGCGGTGAGTTCCATAATACCGCTGGGATTGAATTTAGCTAAAGTTTCAAAACTCAACGGCGTTCGGCTGTTGTGCGCTTCATCGACAATAATAAACGGACGGCGCAAATACAACACATTGGCTAATGAATAGGTTACTACGCCGTCGATTTGCAATGCCTGCCATTGTTCAGGGCTAAGATGTTCAAAATGCCCCATTAACGCGCCGTTGTTTTCATACACCTTGCGATTTTCTTCATTTTCAACTTGAAAGGCTTGGCGAGTAGCGACTATCACCGTGGTAGCGGTGTTTAATGTCGCCGCCTTAACGCTTTTGGCTTCCTCCAAACTCAGCACTTCAATGGCTATTTTTCCATCGTTCGATAATGCCGCATACAACGGGTGTTCACGATTATTAAAGCCGTCTAGCGTTTGTTTCTTGATTTGATTAGACGGCACTAGCCACAAAATCACACTGTGTTCAGTCACACCTAGCAATTCTTTATTAATAATGGCAACACTGCTTGCCGCTAACCACGTTTTACCGCCACCTGTCGGCACTCTCAGGCAAAATACGGCATATCCTCAGCAAAGCCTTTCAATGCCTGATAAGGCACACCTGTCATTTCATAAAACGCGGTATTCGGTCTTTGTGTGTGACAGGCTTTAAAATAATCGGCAACGCTTTTTAATATCTCATCTTGATAGGTTTTACCAATGAACATCATAGCGGGTCAAACTCCTTGTAAGCGTTTAAAATCAATGTGTCGATAATAGCGACTACCCACCGCTAAATTTAATTCTTCAAAACTTAAAATACCTGCTTGCAAACGTGTTGCCGTCAATGCGTAAAGCGTGTTCAAAAAATCAGGCAAGTTGTTTTTAACCGTATCGAAAATAATCACCACATCTAAAGCCACATAATCATGTGCTATTCGATGCCGTAAATTGCGAATTTTTCCCCCAAGGAATCGCCGCATTATCGTCTACTAAGTCATCGCTTAACTTGCCCACTGTTTCACCAATGTGCATTAATAAGGTCAGCGTGGCATTAAAATTAATCTGCTCGTTATATTCAAAAAAACTTTCTGCCGAATCAGCGGCTTTACTGTAAAGCATCACCTTTTCCAATGATTCAATCATAGACAGCAACGGTAATAAATCATTGTCCTTATGCCTCAACATAACGAATATCCTTCATAGCACGGTGTAGCACAATTGGATTCGCCCAACTTTTCAGCATCACATCCAAACTATTATCGACTTCCTGTTCTAAACACTGTTTAAACTGCAAAGCCGCTTCTAGGGATAAATCATCTTCAATTAATAAATCAATATCGCGGGCGGGTTCATTGCGGGCAAATGAACCAAAGACACCTAAACGAGAAATTGAAAATTGTTGTAACAGTTTTCGCTGTTTAAGTAGCGTTTGTAATTCATCTACCGATGATAAATGTTGCCGTTGTTTCATGTTTATTTCCCCAGTGCATAAGGCGTTTGCTTAACGATGATTTGCTCACGTTTCAGCCAACTATCACCGCCGCGTTTTGCGGTTGCGTAAATGATTTTTTGCCCCTGAAAAACTGGCAAGCTCTTAAAAATAGCGGGGGTCAGTACATTGCCTTTGTCGGGGTCTTTATCGCCTAAAATGCCGTTGTACAGTAAATAAATAGCGCGTTCGTTAAACACGCCCAATAATGGTGAATCAGCGCACCCTGTGTAACCTGTTTTTGTTTCGGTTAGCCAGACAAATTCAGCCAATTGGCTAAAAGTGACATCGGTGTTTACTTGTCCATCGGCGGTGAATAACGGTTCTTTTGATAAGCGGAAGAATTGAAAACCGCTGCCGCCTGTCCAATTAACGGCTTTTGATATGCCGCCTTGTTCGCCTTCAACGACTTTTTTTAAACGGGTTTGGCAATGGGTTTCTGCATGGTCGCCCATTTCAATACCGATGTAACGGCGGTTCATTTTATGAGCGACTGCAACGGTTGTACCAGAACCTAAAAAACTATCGAGAATAAGGTCGTTAGGATTACTGGCAATGTGCAGAATACGCTGAATTAAACGTTCTGGTTTGGGCGTATCAAAAGAATTGTCTTTTCCAAACAGCGTTGAAATTTCTTTTTTGGCTTCGTCTGTGTGTCCTGCGTCTTCATGCTGCCACCATGTATTAGGAACAATGGCAGACGAGTCTTCGAGGAATTGTTTAAATGACGGTGCGCCATCCCCTGATTTTCCAAAATATGCCAAACCAGCATCAACAATTTCCAGCCATTGTGCTTCTGTACGAGACCAACACCGTCCTGATGGTGGAAGGCGTACTTTTCCAGTGGGTGTCGTTATCGGGTAACTAAGATTTTCTCGAATGTTGGGAGCATCCCAAGGAATTGCACGCCATACACCACGCGGGTCGTTATCGGGGTTTTTATATTGTTTGGCTTGCTCTTCGCTGCGTGGCAATCTGTTAAGAATATTTTTCCAAATATTTGGATTACTTGCATAAACCAAAATGTGGTTATGAGATAAAGAAAAGACTGCATCATTGGAACGCGAATAGCGACTCTCCCAAGGAATACTGACAAGAAATTTTCCTTGTCCAAAAATTTCATCCATCAATAACTTCAAATTTGCGTGTTCATTATCATCAATTGAAATCCAGATAGAACCATCATCCCGCAAAAACTCCCGAAGCAACAACAAACGCGGATACATCATGCACAACCACCTATCATGACGGTCTAAGGTTTCGCCTTCCTTACCAACCACCGCGCCTAACCATTTACGAATTTCAGGGCTGTTGACATTATCGTTATACACCCAGCCTTCATTGCCTGTGTGGTCGATATAAATACATTTCACTTGTCCCGCATAACGCGGCAACAAGGCTTTTAGCGCGTGTAAATTATCGCCCTGCACAATCAAATTGCCGCTACGCTTTACGCCACAAGACAATTCAGGCACAGTTTCTAACAAACGATAAGGCACATCTTGATGGTGTTTTTCGACGGCGGCTTTGCCTATCCAATTTAATGTCGGCACGATTAATCCTTTAAGGTTATGGGTTTGAGAGATTAGAGCAGGCGAATAATGCTAGGTTTTTCAGCATCTTTAAAATGACAGGCAACCGCATCGCGTACATTGCTATGCAACTCCGCAACCGTATCAGCATCGGTATAAATTGAATCGCTTAGTGATCTAGCCGTAAAACCACCCTCTGGCGCGTCTTCAACTAAAAATAGTATTTCTTTCATGGCAGGATGATTAAAAAGTGGTTGATTTTGTGCATATAGTAACAGCATAAGAACTTAGGTTGCGAAAAGAGGCAGCGTGACACTCACTATTACTCACTATTTAACCTTGCCCTAATCTGCGCTATTTCCAAATAGATTTCAGGTGTGGTGCAATCAGGACAATGTGGGCAGTTGGACTTTGCAAGTCTGGCTTCAATTCGTTTGCGTTCAGCCCTGATTTCTTCAACAGACAGTTGTTGAATTTCCGCCAAATACGGGTCTATTTTTGTTTTAGACTGTTGTTCCAGTTTGGTTAATAGGCTGATTAATCGGTTCATGGTTGAACGCTCGCTTTTAAATCACCACGCATAAATCGCCATCAATATAATGCAATTATTGCCTATAGGTATCGGTATTAGCTCTTTACACCTGCATTGAAAGTCATGCACTGATTCATCGGCTAAGCGCATTATTCGGGTTTCTTTACCGCGTGAAGTAGTGGCATAGCCTAGCAGTTCAGGTTCAGACTTATCAGGGTTTACACCATGAAAATGGATATAAATCGGCTTTATATTTAGCAAGTAGATACCATCTCTCCAAATCAAACACAAGCGGAAAATTAAGCCGATT
>JBAXNR010000140.1:0-5567 GCA_037133675.1 Methylococcales bacterium | reverse complement strand
GATTATAAATAATTATTGTGCAGTACCCAGTTTCAAAACCCTCGCTACGCTCTCCTTGTGACTGGATTCCAGCATCCATGCTGGAATGACGGTGTTTTTTAGCTGAATGGTGAATAATTTCACAGTCTCGTTGAGTAATGGGTATCAAAAAACCTGTTTTTTGATGCCCTAGCATTCGATGCTATTTTTCAAAATGATTAACGATTATTTTCCCGCCTGAGATAACTAAATCTGGATACTCTAACGGTTTGAAATTGTGCATAGCATCACCTTTCACAGCAATCAAATCGGCAGGTGCGCCACTTTGTAACGTGCCAAGTAAAGGTATATTTAGATGCTGCCCCGCTTTTGCGGTTGCTATGTGCAGTACTTCTAATGGTGATAGTTGGGCTAACTGCATCATCAAATTCAATTCTTGCGCATCGATACCCCAAGGAATATCAGGATGAGCAATTTCTGAACCGTATAAAAATTCGCCACCCAAGGTTGCCCAAGTGTAGGCGTTATGTGCCACGCCTGAACATTTTGATAGCGTATCTAAGGTGGTGACGATTTTTACTCCTTGAGCTACTGCCTTCTTTAACAAGGTTTCGGGAATGGTATCACAAGGAATATGCGCCCATTCATCAACGCCTGCATTCAAGGCAATTTTTACGCCTTTGGTTTCGCCCAAATGCGCGGTAACGTTACGATTATGTTGATGCGCTTCATCGACAATGGCTTTAACGATTGCTTTCGATAATAGTGGCATTGCGTGTGGATATTTACTGTGTTCCGCAGGGTTTGAATGCCCATAATGATGCCCTCCAGAACTCCACGGTGCGCCTATTTCATTACCTGTTTCTAAGGCAATTTTAATTACCACCGCGCCGCCGTTAATTAAATCTCGCACGGTTTGCCGCGCTTGTACTTCGCTGGCAACAGGAATGGCGAGATTGTCCGAACCCATATTGGGAATAGGATAACCATTAGGCGCGGTAATAATCTGTCCTGAGGTTAAAACTCGCAAACTACCATTACCACCATAAGGCTGATGCACTGTACCGCCTACATCTCGAACTGTGGTAATTCCATGACGCAATACAGTATCTTCTGGGATATGTTGAAAGCCAATATGGGCGTGCAATTCAATCAAACCAGGTAATAACGTGGCATCGCCTAAATCGATAACGGTAGCAACAGTGGATTTGAATGCCTCACGCTGGTCGATTTGAGTGATTTTGCCATTGCTGATTAATACGGAGGTATTAGTTTTTAATGTTGTACCATCAAAAACCCGCGCTGCATGAAGCAGTAATGGGGTTTCTTCGGCAATAGCTGAGGCGGAAATAAATAAACTGAGGATAAGTAGTAGGCGTGCAAGGGATTTCATGGTGACAAGAATAGAAGATGACTTGGATAGAAAAGTAACGACCCACGCAGAAAAAATCCTTGTGAGTCGTGTACCGAGGGGGTTCGTTAACAGTTAGACGCTTTTAGCTTAGTTGGTCGGAATAAGCCCGTCCAAGCGAAGCGTGTGGCGGGTGTTTCCGACAACACCCTACAACGTTTCTACGATGATAATTAAAAAGTAATTTCAACACCACCAAAGAAAGACACGGGTGCGCCAGGATTTAACAATTGATTATTAAATGGGGTTACAGTGTCCACCACTGAATTACTAGATACATAATTTTTGTCCAGTAAGTTACGACCTTCAAAAAATACTTTGTAATGGTCGTTAGACCAGCCAGTCCGTACACCTAGCAAACCGTAACCCGATACTTTATAAGTATTGGCGAAATCCGCATAACGTTTACCCGCAGCATCAAAAGTAGGTCCTACGAAAAAGCCGCTGGCATGACGATACAACACTTCACCTTTAAGAAAATAGTTGGGTGCAGAAGGCAAGCGATTGTTGCCATAAATGGCATTATTATCAAAGTTGAAATGATTGTAGGTGACCGTCATCATCGGCGCGATAGAGTGTGTACCTTTATCATCAAGGGCAAAATTACCCCCAATTAATCCTTCAACACCCGCGTGTATAGTGTTATCAACATTGGTTGCCAAACTTAAACCAGGCGCGGGAGACACCGACAAAATTTCTTTGTTCAACCATGAATAATACAGCGATAAATCCCACTTCATGCTATTTAAAGCACCGAACTCATGTGTACCGCGTGTGCCTATTTCAACAGACGTGCCTTCCATTGCCTTTAGTGTATTATTACTATTCGGGTTAGTGATGGTATTACCCGCTAGGTTGTAATTAGTCGGTGGTTCGTATAAACGACTGACATTCGCATAAGCAGTGGCTTCCTTATCAAAGCGATACGCCAAGCCTAAGCTGGGATTAATGCCTTGATAGTCGGCTTTAGGATAGCTACTTGGAGGATAAAATCCCATAGGATTATTAGTTGATACATTATTGACTTCGCGGTGTGCAAATACGCCTTGTAAGGCAGGCGTTAATGTCCAACGTTCATTAATATGCCAATGATCTTGAGCAAAAATTTCAATATTGTCGGCTTTTTTAGTGATTTGATTAGTCAAGCCATTGCGGTTACCGTTGTTATTACGGTAGTTACCGCCTTTGTCTGAGTTAGTGCCAAAATTTAGACCGACCAATATATCGTGACTATCTAAGTGCAGATTATAACGAGCCGATGTTCCCCAGTCTTTCTGGGTACTATCGACTAGCAAACTAAATACCTCGAATGAATTAGGTGGACCAGGAATAATTCTATCAACGATGGGATGATAAAGATGTTGGTTTTCGAATGAAAAGCCGACTTCCAATGAACTTCTGTTATCAATTGTCCAAGTGGTTTTATTAGCAACGCGCTCAGTTTCAACATTCAAATGATAATTACCGCCTATCGCTTGTTTACTGGCTTGTTTGGGATTCGCATCAAATTCTGCTTGTGTTAATTGCCCAGGAAGTTGTTGGTTATTTTTGATGTAACTGATATAGGTGCGGTTGACGATAGAATCAGTAATTTGCCAACCGAAATTGCCATAAACACCGACACGATCTTGTTTATTATGATCGCGGTAGCCGTCCCAAGTTTTACCTTCAACGGTCAATAAGCCATCGAGTTTTTCGTTGAACACTTTACTTACAGTAGCACGACCTAATATTTCACCGAAACTACCGCCGCTCAATGATAACCGTGCCATTGGGCTATTATGTGCAGTGGGCGTAGTAAAATCGACCGCTCCACCCAAGGTACTCGCGCCATACTTAAGCGCGTTGGCACCGCGTGCCACGGTAGCATACTGAGAGGCGAGAGGGTCAATAACGCGGTTATGGTTATTGCCATCGGCTGCCGTAATGGGTAATCCATCTTGCAAAAATTTCACGCCATTTGAGTCAAAATCGGTGGAATCCAAATTTGAACCACGGCTAGAGAAAAAGATGGTGTCATTACCGCTTTGACTAGCTGCCCAAACGCCTGGCACATAACGAAAAAAATCGGCAATACTGGAAACATTACGGTCACGCAAGTCGTTTATATCCACTACCGTAACGCCGCCTGCTGATTGATTGGCTTCAACACGCGTAGCCGCAAGCTTTGGATCAATTTTTTTCGCGTCTTTTTTGTCAGTAACAGTCATGGTTTCAAGTTGCACTGCATTCGCTTGGTTTTTTGTGTTTTTCGCCATAACCGTTGTCGATGCGTTGCAGGCAACCAATGCAATCAATATAGATTTGTTTAGCGGTGAAAGCTTAAAAAGTCGAGGAGGAAGTAAATTCATAGTAATTTTAAAGTTGTCAGTAAAAAACGCACCTCAATAGGCTGAGGACTATTCGAGTCATTTACATTGAAGTGACTTATTTCCAAGTCTACCCAACAAATACATCCTGTTTAGGTTCTTTTTATATGGCAAAAGTAATATTTTCTATGCGCAAGGCTTTTATTGTGTGATATACCGCATTTTTAGAATTTAATGAGTGATATGCCGTATTCTGATTTCAAGCACTTGTCAGGTTTTTAAAGCCTGATAGGTGTTGCACACAAAGGCACAGTTCATGCTTTAAGTTAAGAATTATTCAGATATACCAAAGAGAAAAAATCATGGGAACATCAACACGCTGGCGAGTAAAAAACGATGATTTGCCATCGCATTTTCAAGCACAAGAACAGCGGCTACATCAAGAATTACCCAAAGAATTAGGCGAGGGTTACTCTGATGTGTTGCTATTGGATGCGGATTTGAACTATATAGAAACGCACTATACGCCCAGCAAAGATTTGGGTGTATTAAGCCAGATAGAATCACCAGAACCACGCATGGTAGTAACGCTGGGGTTAAAAGGGAAATCTTGTTTTACCAGTCATCAAGGTGAAGAATTATTTTTTAACCAAGGCTATACCACAATAGCTACCTTCAATACCAGTAAGGGTGAACGACAATATCAAGCCCATCAAACGGTTACACAGCTACGTTTATCTTTGAGTAAAACATGGTTAGAGCGTTACCTAGGCGAATCGCAAGCCGCGCAATTATTCAATGGTAAAGCGATGCAGTTACTCGCCCGTCAATCCATTTCAGTGCAAGGCATGATAGCTGCACAACAATTATTGACGGCGAAGGTTGCACCCGAAGTAAAGCGCGTATTTATGCACGCTCAAGCGATGTCACTATTAGCGGCTGAGTTGGGTTGTTTTTATCAGGAAAAATCAAAAGCAGGGTTTAAATTTACAGAACGAGACAAATCGATTGCCAACTTAGCACGCGATATTCTTGAACAAGAATTTCAAACTCCGCCCACAGTAGCGGCATTAGCAAGACGTGCTGGTACAAATCAATTTAAACTCAAAAAATTATTCCAGCACTTTTTTGATAACACGCCCTACGGCGTATTATTAGACATACGCATGAATAAAGCCTATCAATTGCTAAAATCTAGCCATTGCCAAGTTAGTGTTGCGGCTGATTTTGTTGGTTACAGTCATGCTAATAATTTTAGCGCGGCATTTGTTAAATATTTTGGTGTTTCGCCGAAAGTTATTGCCAAGCAATAGTTAGGTAAGTTCATAACAGAAAGTCAGCGTGTATTGATAGTCGCCGTCATTCCAGCATGGATGCTGGAATCCAGTTACAAGGAAGTTTCAAATGTACACCATCCGTCCCAATCCTCTAAAGCGACAGCTTCAAACGGTTCGTCATAACGAATTTTTAACCCACGCAAGGGATAGCGGGCAAGCAATACTTTCGACTGTTGTGCTATATCGCCTTGGTGGGAAAACCGTCTTTACCCAATTTTAAAGGCGGGTTAGTGGTTAATAAGCGTTCAAGAGCTAAGCGTATCGTTTCATTGATGGAAAGATGATGTTCCTGACAATAAATACTAAGTTGTTGTTCTAAGTTATCGGGTAATTGTATGGATAAAGACATGATTGTTTCTCTTAATGTTGTGTAATTACCGATCTCGATTGATGGGCTTCGTAGCTCAGCAAATCCTATACAGCGCATCTTATCGTGCTGATATTAAAGTCAAAGTCGGCAATCAATTTTTTTATCCTGATGTGATGGTGGTCTGTGACGATAAAACCGACAATCCCTATTACACCGAAGCA
>JBAXNR010000139.1:0-5600 GCA_037133675.1 Methylococcales bacterium | reverse complement strand
GGTTGTTTAATCGCTGGCAAGTCATCAGGCATGGTTGAGTAATCAATAACAGGATCATCAACTGCAAACTGTAAAAAATTAGCGTGTTGCTGTTTTGCTGTTTGAGTAGTGGTCATTCTACACACTCCACACAAACAGCTTGGCTAAGCTCTTTTGACCTCATGTAATCCCTTCGATTTTGCCGCGTTAGTTCGCTATTCCAATTTAACGCGGTTCGTTTATCGCCATTGCATTCAAGCAATCGGTAACAATCAAACGCATCTAAAGCACTGCCTGTATTAAGTATGTCATTGTGATAACTTTTGATATGCTTACCATCACGCATAATAATTACCCCCGCTTCTTTTGTTGAGCTTGTAGGGCTTAAAAATTTGCCTGTATGGTCTATAAAATAGCCGTTGCGTTCAAGGATGTCAGTACATGAATAAGCCGCGTTAAAAGCATCAATAGGGCTTTTAGAATCGGTTTGTGATGGTGTTGCCAATGGCTTACGCGGTTGTGGTTCGGTGGGTTCACTTAGCCAAGCTTTTTGATTGTTGTCTTCTGTCCACTCATTCAATACCGCTTGCTCTTTTACCCATTGGTTCACCGTTTCAATGCTTAGGTAATCACCATCAGCAAAACTAAAGAACTGGAATAAGTCCACGCGGTCAGGATGTACGCAAGGCATAAACCATGCTTGGCTGTAGGTGTGATTTTCCTTTGCATCAGCTACGAACAACTGATTTTCATGCAATAACGCAATGATGTAATTCACACAGTCGTTTAATTGATGCTGTGAATATTGGCAAGGTATCACCGCCCGCCATTTAATAACGGGTTCAAGGTATTTTTTGCCGTCTTTGTCGTGTGTCGCACCGTTTGAGTAACTGGAATAAATCAGGTGATTAATACCGTATTGCAAAAGGCATTGATGGACTGGATAGGGTTCTATTGATCCGTCCAACTCGCTATAAGGGTTTATTGAGCCGTCAAAATTACCAGTGACATTAAGCCAGTCTAGCCGCTTATCAGCATCAATAATTAACAACGCGCCGTTATTCGACACGCTTTTATTATTCCGATGTGTGGCAGTACACCGCAAAAAATACGGTGATGTAAGTTTGTCAGTGATAATTGCAGGGTTACTGAATAAATCAATCAGCTTTGCTAAGTCTAGGCTAACAGTGGTTAATGCTTCGTTAGGTGTCTTGACATAACTGCCAATTGAAAAAGTGATGTTACTCATTGGCTACCCTCATTAATAACACATAACGTGCTACTCTGTGGCTACCTTTGCCCGTGTCCTCGGTTGTCCAATAGGTAATGATGTTATGCCCTTGTTCACGCAATTCTTGAATACGCGCTGCGGGGTGCATGATGTCTAGCTCTTTTCGAGCTTGTAGCGTGGTAAGCGTGTTATGGAGTATTAGCCAGTCAAGGATTTGTTGTCGTTGTGAATAGGCTGTGCTGGTATAATTACCACGTTGTTTTTCGTTTTTGCTTCCACGGTTCGCCGCCTTGATGGTGTCTAATCTGTCCATGATTAAGCCGCCTTATTTTGGTTTTCTAACCATGCAAAATAAGCCGATTCTTTGATTAAAACCTTTCTGCCATTGCGGACTATTGCCCCTGCTTCTTTTAAACCGTTTGTGTTTTCGTTGAAAATTTGCGATCTCATACCGCCTAAAGTAAAGGCAGGATGTCTATCTACAAACTGTTGGACTGTTGAATAAAGCCAAGCGGTTTGAATGGCTTCGGTTTGTTGTTGTGTTTGAGTGTTCATTTTTCACCATCAATTATTGATTAATATGATTAATCGTTAGCGGTTATCGCTTTCGATGGTGAAAATTTACAGGTGAAAATCACGGGTATTGCTTTAAACAAATAGCCGTGATGATAGGCGTGATTTTTAGCTTTATCTTTGTGATAACTGGTTTTTAATGGTCTCTTTTTTTGTATCGTGAAGATTACCTTTGGTGTCTTTCCATGTTATGTAAGTATCAGTAAAGTCTTCAATATGTCCTGTTGTGTCTTTATCATCTTGAAAGAATTGCCATAATTCATCAAAACTTGGTTTTTTTCCAAATGTTTCAATCGCAGCATCAATTGCTTTGCTTAAATTGGTTCTTCGGGTACGCGGTTTTTTATTTGATGGTGTTAATGCTTGCTCAATATCGGCTTGGCTAACCGCACTATCATTGCTTACGCTATTGCCAATATCAGGAAACCTTGATTCTATTTCTCGAACACGATCCAAATGAAAACAACCGCTTTTATATCCAAGTTTCAACTCAACTACACCACCGATAGGATGATCTTCAAACAAACCTGATTTCCTCCCGCCGTCCTCGATACGAATTAAAGCCTTTTCTTTATCGCCACAAAGCTTTGTCCAACGCTCAACTAATGCCGCTTTTGAGATGTATCGATTAACAGGATCAAACCCCTCTATTTCATCACGCAGGAAAAAAAGCCAAATCAATAAATTTTCGTAGTCATCTCTACCTGTATATTTTGGATGGCAAAAACTAAATGGAATCATCTCGTCTTGTTTCTGTTCAAATGCCTTTAATTCGCCATTCGTAATCCACATGGCAATATCATCATGTGTAATCTGCAATTCAGATTTAAAGTGATCTAATGCCTCCTTGTAAGTAATAAATTTACTCAAATCCTGTTTAATATCGGCTTTAATTTCATTGGGTATTACTATCGAAACATCTTTATGAATATTACAGTTATACCAGTCGAACGATACATTTCCCATCAGGTAATACGCACTTGCAACATTATCAATCTTAACCTGATAATTGCGCTCATTTTTCAGCGTGTCCCAAAATTCCAGATTATCTGCATCAAGCAAGCACAGCGTTTTCCTATGTTCTAATGACGCTAACAATTGAGGAAAAGAAACAGGATTGTCATTGTCATAAATAATTAACCCATGCTCAACAAGCTTACAAAGTTTGGGTAGTGTTGGTAGTGTTTTACCCTTAACACGCAATAACACACTGTTAATAAACTCATCAAGGGTTAGATATGGACTGCCATATTTCCCCACTATCTCATGATTCCTTTTTACGTCCTCATTGCTTACGGCTTCCTTATTAAAAGCATCTAATATCGGCGTTGCTGGTTTTTGCATAATTACCTCTTCTAATAAACATCGCTCAATTTCTTTTTTCTTTTCGGTAATTTTGGCTAATTCATTGCTTCGCCACTCGCTAGGTTTAACTGACCTCACTTCTTCTCTATATCGCTCTAATAGCCGTAAATAAAAGTAAAGCTCTACTCGATGTCCAAATAGTAGCGGTTTGGTAGGCAAAAAATTATCAAGTACCTTATCAGCATCTGATAACGGTTGCGTTGAGCGTGAAGCCGCTATTTCGGCTGCTGCGTTTAATCTGTACAGATCAAGGTTATCTTCTGTTTCCATCACACGCCCCCAAAAATCTTAGCGTTCATACTGGCAACCACGTTGCTAACGTGTCCATCGGATAAATGCGCGTAGCGTTTAACCATAGCCAATGTCTTATGTCCTAACACTTCGGCAATTTCTGCCAATGACGCGCCATTCATAGCCAGATAAGAAGCTGTACAGTGTCTTAGGTCATGCCATTTAAAATCATGGATTCCAGCGCGTTCTAAAGCCGTTAGCCAGGCTTTCTTTAGCTCAATAGGCTGTTGTGGTTTGGTCGGTGATGGAAACAATAGCGGGGTGTCGATTCGTCTAACCTTGGCATGATCCTTTAACAGTGACAAAGCCAAGCCAGACAAAGGAACGCGCCGCCGTTCGCCGTTTTTTGTTTCATGCAGAATTAAAAAACCGTCCTTAAGGTTCACATTCTGCCACTGTAAGCCCATCAATTCACCTTGTCTCATACCACTAGCAAGGGCTAACACTACGCATAAATACAGGGTTTTATTGCTGGATTCCTGACAGGCGGTTAATAGTCGGTTGCGTTCAAATTCATCTAAAAAACGAACCCGCCCGCGTGGTTCTTTAGGCTTTTTGACTTTGCGCATAGGGCTATCTTCAATCCATTGCCATTCATTCACTGCAAGGGTAAATACCGGGCTTAATGAAGACATATAACGCGATACAGTAGCAGGGCTTCTAAGTGTTCCCTTTGGTGTGGTCTCAGATAACAGCCTGTCTTTTACTTCGGTGATTAGGTCGGGCGTGACATCGGCTAACGTGTAGCTGCCTAGTTCAGTTTTCCAGCGTTCCAGGTGTAAAACTTGATGCTCTGTTTGTTCTTTGGTGAATGTGTTGCTGGATAGATAGCGGTCTATCATATCGGCTAAAGTGTGCTTTTTTGCTGCCGCTGTTTTGAAGTGCCTACCCTCTCTAATCGCGCTTTCAGTTGATGCTATCCATTTTTTAGCATCGGTTAGCCGTTTAAAGGTAGCTGTTTGAGTTGGATAGCCTTTTAGCCTTACTTCGGCTGTATAGCGTGGTGTACCGTCTTTAGCGGTTCTTTCTTTGATTCGTGCCATGATTGCCTCTTTAGGTAGCAATCGGCTTTGTTTGATAAAATGTATCTAGCCATTGCTTAACCTGCATTGTTAAGTAAATCGGTAAGGGCTGGATTGTGCTGGTAACACTCTCTAGCCCGCTTTGTATCTGGCTTACATTATAAATCTTTGTCCCAATTTTGTCCCAATTGCCTATAAAAAACGGCAAAAAACAGCAATAAATGACAACAAGCGAAAAACACAAGTTATTGATTTATTTGTTATTATCTATTGTGGTTTGTTGCGGTTTTTGTGCTTATCGGGATTCATAACCCCGGGGTCGGTGGTTCAAATCCACCTATCGCCACCATAAAAATCAATAAGTTACATAATCAAAAAATTTTAAAAATCCTCTCATGTTGCACTCTCGTTGCAGTTGAAAAAAAATCACTACAATAAACCGCAATTGTGCGGTAAAAAGTGGTGCTTTTAACTCTCACTCAGATAGGCTAAATAATGACTACTTTGACTTTCGATACGCACGATTTTGTTAAAAAGCTTAAAGGCGTTGGTTTTAGTGAGGAACAAGCCGAATTAATTACCGACTTGCAAAAAACTACCATGTTAAACACTTTAGAACAGGCTAAGCATGATTATGAGTTAGAAGACTTAGCCACAAAGCGAGATTTAAAGGAGTTAGAATTAGGGCTTGAATTAAAAATATCCGAAACCAAAGCCGATTTAATACGGTGGGTTGTTGGTGTGGGATTGCTTCAAATAACCATCATAGCCGCGTTAATGCTTAGGCTTGTTGGTAAGGCTTAGCCTAGCTGTTTTGAGTGTTACTTTATAATACGGTGGTTTTACTATTTTAAATGGCTAAATTATCCAGTATTACCCGCGCCCGCGTGCAGAATCAGCTAAACTTGTTACTAAATAACTCAGCTTGGCTAACTATACTCATGTATATTTACGAATATTTTAGGGGGGGAAATCAAATGAAGGCGAGACTATATTTTTTAAACATACTATTACTTTGTGGTTGCACTACATCAGGCGTTGTTCAAACAGGACCAGATAGTTTTATGGCGAGGGCTCATTCAACTCCACGGCTTTCTCATAAAAATGTCATTGACATCTGGCATAATATAGCAACTTTA
>JBAXNR010000138.1:0-5690 GCA_037133675.1 Methylococcales bacterium | reverse complement strand
CAACAAGGATACCCACAACAAGGCTATCCACAACAGCAACAAGGATACCCACAACAAGGCTATCCACAGCAACAACAAGGATACCCACAACAAGGCTATCCAAAATAAACTAAGTGTATGCTTGGGTTGCTACTTTTTGGCAACCCAACAACACAGTGTTTAACAGCAAACCCGAATGAAGTAATACCCACCTTCTACTGGCTATCGGCTCTCCGTTTCCTTACGGCTTCTCAAAAAATAAAATCGATAATTTATTCAGTATCAGGAATACTGGTTAGTGTCCCGTAAAATAACTCGTGTTCTTTATCATAACGTATTTCATATTTATCAAATGTTCCAGCACGTCCACGATAATCAATTTCATATTGCCAAATTCCCTGTTTATCTGGCGAGTGTTGAAAAAGGTAATCAACCCAATAATCTTTGGAGGTATCGTTACCCGTTTTTAACTCTATTTGATACTGAATTATTTTATCTTGCTTTTCACTATAACCGATTAAAGTCGTTCCTAAACCCATACAGCCCCACGCATCAAACAAAGCAAATTCATGAGCTTTGCCGTCATTATTGTAATCTTTTAAATTCAGCAATAACGGTTTACCTTCTTGGTTTTTGTTGATTTTTGGAACCGCATAATAAAACCCGCGTTTAATCAAATACGGCAAATCAATCTTGTTGTCAGTATCTAATTGAATTTCTAAGGTGTTGAGAATACTCGTTGTTTTTGTATCAATGAGGGAAACGTTAGTAATACCAGAATAATAATGACCTCGAGTAAATTCAGGACAAGTGTATGTTTCATCTGGCACTGCTCGCGGATTTCTAATCGGATTTTCCATCCATAAAACCATTTGACGATTGGCAGTGAGGGTTCTTTTTTCAAGAATTACCGCAGATTTTGAAATCGTTTTAGCAAATAATGATTGCCCAAATACAGCAAATATCAGAAAAAATGTAATTTTCAGCATCACGTTAACCTTTAGAAAATTGAACACGGATTTATTCTTTTAATACCGCATCACACGACACGGGCAAAATAGGTTCAACAGGTTCAGTGATTGGTGAAGGTGGTGGGTTTTTAGCTTCGGCGGTAAACCACCACGCCAGTTTGTCACAACCATCACCTTGCGGAAGCGGGTCTTGATTCTGGCATTCTTTACTGTCAGGCGGGCATTTTAAGCGTACATGAAAATGGTCATCATGTTTCCACCACGGGCGAATCTTTCTAAGCCAATCGCGCTTAGCGGTACTGTTGCATAACTGGCGTTTGACACTGGCATTGACAAAAATACGGTCAACTTCTGGCATTCGCGCCGCAAGTTCTAATACTTGGGCATTCGCTAAAGACCATTGGCTAAAATCTATGTCATCGGATTTCCCCAGCAATACCGAAGACGCACTCCATTTTTCTCGTTCAGAAACCGTTAACGGGCGACTATTGGCTTCTGGTGATAATAAAAACCAAATATCGACATCCAAACCTGTTTGATGACTACGGTGTCCACTAACCGTTGGGCCTCCGCGTGGTTGTCCTAAATCACCAATGAGTAACGTGCCTAGCTGTTGGGTGTAAGTGCTTTGAGCAAGATTTTCAATAAACTGCATTAAATCAGGATGCCCATAAAATCGCTTACGCGACAAGCGCATGACTTGATAACCTGTGCCGTCAGTTGGCAAGGTTGCCGCGCCTTTTAAACAACCCGCGCTATAACCACCAATACTTTGCGCCGCACCTAGCGTTGGCTGAGTAATTTTTGACCAGCGTTGCGCCACTATACCTGCCTGACAATCAACCACTATGAATAACAACAAACAGCCTATAAAAAATTTTTTGTTCAATGAACCATACTCCAACATTTGAAACCGATAAAGTGGCTATTTTACCCTGTGTGCTGCTAGTTGTTTCGAGTAATTCAAAAAATGACACTAGCATAGTATCGATAGCCTAAGTAAAATGCTATGCACCGCACGTTAAAATCCAACCTAAATTCTTAAAGGAATACAAAATGAGACAACGTACATTTTTTGCTGTAATCATATTATCGACTATGGCTTCTGTTTGTTCAGCAGGAACTATTGGTAAAGGTGTTTGGACACCTAGTAGTTGTGGGGCTGAACCTACTGCACCTAGGGTTAATCAGACTACCGTTGATAACTACAATAAAAGCGTTAAAACTATCAACGAATGGCAAGAAAAAGTCGCTACCTACAATGCTTGTGTGATTAAAGAAGCCAATGATGATAATGCCAGTATCGCTAAATCTGCCAATGAGCGACAAGAGAAATTAAAAGCACTGAGCGAAAAAGTTCAAGCCGATACTGCCGCAGCCAAAACCTTATTGGATAAGCCTGCTGCAAAGTAAATAGCGTGGGTGAGAAAATAAACCCTCAACAAAAAACGGTCCGTTAAGTCTAGCTGTTGGGGGTTTTAGCTCACCCCAGCCCATAACTAAATCATCAATGAAAATAAGCCCCACTCTTGAACCCTTTGCCAATCGTCGTCTACTGTTATGTGTATTAACAGGATTTTCTTCAGGATTACCGTTATATATACTGATTAACCTGTTTGCCGCTTGGTTTCGAGAAGCAGGGGTGGATTTAAAAACTATCGGCTTATTGACGCTGATTCAACTACCCTACACTTGGAAATTTTTGTGGTCGCCTTTATGTGATCGTTACACGCTGAGTTTAGGGCGGCGGCGTACTTGGATGTTGTTAACCCAATTAGGTTTATTGGCAATATTGCCCGTATTCGGTTATTTTTCGCCCAAAGATGATTTAAGCATCATCGTGGTATTGGCGGTAATCGTAGCATTTTTATCGGCAACTCAAGATATTGCTATCGATGCTTTTAGGCGTGAGTTATTGCACGAAACTGAACAAGGTTTGGGTAGCGTGATTCATGTCAACGCCTACAAATTAGCCAGTTTAATTCCAGGTTCATTATCGTTAATACTGGCAGATTTTTTGCCTTGGTCGGTGGTTTATCCCATCACTGCACTGTTCATGATTCCTGGTATTTTGCTAAGTTTATTGGTAAAAGAGCCGATTTATTCTGCCAATGCACCAAAAACCTTGCGTTCTGCCATTGTTGAGCCGTTTCGTGATTTTTTTCAACGCCAAGGGCTAGCTACCGCCTTGACCATTCTTGCCTTTATCTTTTTTTATAAACTGGGCGATACAATGGCGAGTGCTTTACTCACGCCATTTTATTTAGATTTAGGTTTTAGTAAAACTGAAATTGGCATAGTGGCTAAAAATGCGGGGCTGTGGTCAAGTATTGCTGGCGGTATTTTGGGTGGTATTTGGATGGTGTATATCGGCATTAATCGTGCTTTGTGGGTGTTTGGGGTATTGCAAGCACTGGTTATTTTAGGTTTCGCGTGGCTGGCAACCGTAGAGCATAGCTTAGCCAGTTTAGCCTTCGTGATTGCTATTGAAAGTTTTGGCATGGGACTAGGCACGGCGGCATTTGTGGCTTATGTTGCCACCACAACCAACCCCGCTTTTGCAGCAACACAATTTGCGTTATTCACCAGTTTTGCCGCTACGCCCCGCTCATTGGCTAACGCATTAGCAGGATATTTTGTTGAAGGTGGCGATATTAGTTTATTTGATACGCCGTTATTTCATATTCCCGCTTTAGGGTGGGCGAATTTTTATTTTTTGTGTTTTGCGCTGACTTTACCTGGAATGTTACTGTTGTTTAAAGTTGCGCCGTGGTACGCCGCTAAAGTTCAACCCGCATAAGCATAACTTTAGTTTGATACATTGGAATGCAAGCTTTGCTTGCAAGTGCAGGCAAAACCTGCACTCCATCACCCACGTTTTTTCTTCCTAGCCAATTTTTTAGCGGCTTTTTCAGCACGAGTCACTTCTAGCTCAACCAATTCCTGTTCCATCATCGCAGGTGTTTCCAGCGTAATTCTGCCTATTGTTCCTGCACGATATTCTGCTAAGAAAATTTTCGCGGCTTTATCCATTTCCACTCGTCCACCTGAACGCAAACAGCCGCGTTGTGTGCCGATTATTTTCAATAATTCCTCTTCTTTTTCGGGTAATATTTCTAATTGAAAACGCGCTTTAATTAAATCGGGATACTGGCGCAACAACACCTCAGCGGCAAAAGATGCAATATCATCATGATCTATTGCCGTGTCTCGAATCGCGCCCGTAGTTGCTAAGCGATAACCGCTGTTACGATTTTCCACATTGCCCCACAGTAAACCGGGCATATCGAATAAAATAATGCCATTGCCCAAATCAATGCGTTGCTGCATTTTAGTCACGGCGGGTTCATTACCTGTTTTTGCAATGGTTCGACTAGCAAGAATATTTATTAAAGTCGATTTGCCGACATTAGGAATACCCATAATCAACGCGTTAATTAACTTACCATCTTCTGCTTTGTCAGGAAACAACTTGTGACATAAATCAATCAGTTGGCGAATTTTTTCGGGGTTTTGGCTGGTGACAGCCAAGGTTTTTACACCGTGTTCTTGCTCTAAATAAGTTTGCCAGAGTTGTGTCATCTCAGGATCAGCTAAATCACTTTTACTGAGAATTTTGATGGTGGGTTTATCGCCGCGTAGCGCGGCAATCATTGGATTTTGGCTGCTAAAAGGAATGCGAGCATCGATAACTTCAATAATTAAATCGACCTGCGGCATCAGAAGTTTAACTTCTTTGCTCGCCTTGTGCATGTGACCGGGATACCACTGAATAAGCATAATAATTTGTAAAGTGCGTAAAATGAACAATAAGCCAACAAGATAACAGAAAATCATGAAACCCATCACGCTAACAAGTAGTTTTTACGCCTATTTATCAAGATTACGCTGGATTAAACGCTGGGGATTGAAGCGCAACGCCCACGAAGAAAATGTTATGGAGCATAGCTGGGAAGTGTCCGTCATTGCTCACACCCTCGCGTTAATCAAAAACCGTTATTACAATGGCACAGTCGATGCCAATGCAGTCGCCACTGCTGCCTTGTATCATGACATTACCGAAGTGATAACAGGCGATTTACCCACGCCGATTAAATACCACTCGCCCGAAATTAACGCCGCCTATAAACAGATTGAACAACGCGCCGAATTTGAGTTACTGGCATTATTGCCCGAAGAGCTACAAACGGATTTTCGCGCCCTGATTCAGCATGACCAAATTCCAGCCGCCCATCTTGAACTGATTAAAGCCGCCGATAAAATCTCCGCCTATTTAAAATGTCAGTCCGAATTAAAAGCGGGTAATCGGGAATTTGAAACCGCCTCTGAGCAGTTAGCGTTAAAAATTGCTGAATCTCAACAACCCGAAGTTATTTTTTTTATGCAGGTATTTGTACCTAGTTGTAAATTGACCTTGGATGGATTGATGAAGACCTATTGATGTTTAAGATTGAAGTAGGTATTTGTGCCTAGCTGTAACACACGCTGGATGGGTTGATGAAAACTTATTAATTCCTTAGGTGTTTGATTACTGTATGATACTCACGTTATTTTTTTTGCTGATTGTTCCCATTTTCTACCTTTGTTTTCAATACCGTTGGATCATTCTTAATGAGTGTATTTTGGTTCGCCGTTTCAAAAAATTATGACTCTTCCCGATTTCATGGACTATAAACGTATGAACCAAAAAAATAATTCACTACGCGCCGCCGCTGTGAAACAACTTCACCAAGCTCCGAC
>JBAXNR010000137.1:0-5761 GCA_037133675.1 Methylococcales bacterium | reverse complement strand
CTCATTTCGGCTAAATTTATAATAATATCAAATCACTCACTGTTTATGACTACCATTATTTAAAGAGGGATAATTGAAAAAAATTTTCCATAAACTAAAGAGTTATTTTTCAATGTCCAACAAAAGATACGCGATGCTCAACTTTTTGTGTCTGCATCCAATGACCTAACAACAAGACTTCTGCCAGATAAAAGAAATGATACAGCACCATTTTGATGTTCCAACCACCCAATTTAATCGCGTGTTTAATACTGCGTAATAGACCGACAGGATTCAATAGCAGGGTTTTTATTAACACCAAACCTGCTTTTGCAATGCCCTGTTGTTTGATGTAAAAAGTCTGTTCAGCTTCCAGTCTTTCCACATCCGTCAGTTTATCAAATACGCGGTCTGGCAAATTGATGGAGGCGACCAAAATCTGCACACCAAACTGGCGTAGTTGTAACACTTGCTTTACCTGTTGCGGGTAATTTAACGCCAACCCCATCGTCAACGATTTCCGCAGAGCCGCCAAAATCAATAGCGATAACAGGTCGCGCTATCGCCATAGCCTCTAATAGTACTGCTCCTCCGCGCACTGAAGGTAAGCAAAAAACGTGTGCTTTTTTTACGATATTAGAAACCTCATTGAGCGGTAAATTACCTGTAAATTCAACCTGTTCAGTCAAACCAAAATTTGAGGCTTTAACCGCTTCCAGCAACATTGTCACGCCTTTGAACAATAATAAACGCCCGACAAAAACGATTTGCAAGGGATTATTATCTGACGGTGCTTCTGGCCAAGGTGTGGTTTGAAATAACTCTAAATCTACGCTATTTTCAAGCAATGAACGGCACTTGTTTCGATAGCGTTCAGGAATACCTAAGCTCGTTAAACGCATTGCTGCCAGCGGAGAAACGGGTGTCACTGAGTGTACTATATCCCATGATTCTCCCTGTTTTAATAATCGCTGACAATGTCGTGTAGCAACCCAGTCATAAACAAAAAAATCCAGAGAAGAAATAAAAAACAACGGGTGTTCACTACGTCGAAAAAAACGAGATGCTAAGCGATAAAGTGCCCCAGCGAACCATTCGGTATCAATAAAAATAACAGTTGAATCTTCTATAGGAACGCCTGATGGTACTATTATATTCTGCACAAACTGGAAGAGTTTTGCAAGTAATCATAAATTAACGATTTTCACACCATGCAGGCTTCGAGATGATTTACGCTACCAAAGTTTCTATCTCAAAATGAATATTACACCAACTTAAACAAAAATTGCTGAAAGCTGTGACACTTTCACGTCACACATTGCAAGACTTAAGTTTAAAACATTGGACAATCTGCCCATCAGAACAGGAAATGGCGAGAATACGGGGCGGACAGATCGAACACGCGGCAACGGTTGCCTATCAAATTTCCAATTGTGAATTATTAAACGGTAGTTTATATAAGGGTGAGGTCTGTTGTTTTTACTTTTGAGTGCCTTGATTTTTATAGGTCGTAAAGTTTCCAACAACAGGTGTCACCCACTACCCGAACGATGAGTAATACAGCTAATTTTGGGTGTGCTGTAAGAGTAATTTGATTTTATGGTAGATATCTCTACTTAATACAAGTGCTTTTCCGAACAGACTACAACAAACTTCATAACTAACTACTTTAAATTGCTCTGGTTTCCAATACTCCTTGTGCTCAGCATCTCCAAAACGAAAATCTACTGTAAGACGCTGTTCGAAGCACCATTGCATAAAATGTTCTGTTACAAGCGAAAAAGGTGAATATTGAGAGTAATCAGGGTCATAGCTGCCAATAACTGTCTCAACTTGTGTTTTATTTACGCGCAGTAGTTGGGCTGCGATTAGTTTACCATCGAGTTTGAGGACAAACATTTGCATTCGCCCACCCATGTTATCACCATGACCCATAATTGAAAAAAGGAAGTTAAAATAATTGGAAGTGAAAGGTGACCGTCCATTTTTCTTTGCTATTACCCAGTTTTCTTTGACCTGAAGTAGCCATTTTAATTCTTCTTGATAATCACTGCCCAGCATCTCAAAGCGAATATCTCCTAATTTAGCAAGTGCTCTGAATCGACGTGATAGGTTATGACGCATATTTTTGCTTAACCCTTGGTAGTATGAATCCCAGTCTGGATAATTTTCCCAAGCTACATAATAGGCTGTCCCTATATAATTGGCTGTCTTTGGTATGCTTTCCACTACTTGATATAGCAAAGAAGTAGCCCTTATGTTAGGTATTTGCATAAAATCAATGGAACTGTTTTTTATAAGACTCTGTAAAGCCAATTCGATCAGTGTTTTACTGTCTTTAGTAGTATCAACCAGTATGTCACTATACTCAGTGGATGTGTATGCCAAGGGATGCGCAATAGACCAAAAGTAACGGCTTCGGCTGATGCTCAAAGGCCATATCAGCACGATTTGTCCTTTACAGCGAATAATTAAACAGCAGAGCCGATCTCCTTTGGGCTCTGACACTTTCTGCCAACAACACCAGTTCCATTCAAAACTCTGGGTGAAATAGGTTTCATCAACTTTGTTATACAATGCACTCCATTCTTCCCGTAGCGAGTACAGGTTGTTTGGATCCACGATAATCTCAAAGTTAAGTTCAGAGTCAAACTTTGAATCGCAGTTTTGATATTGGGTCTTGGGCTGAGCAGATGTTTTTTCCATAATAAATACTCCAGAATTATCGGTAATGGTTTGAGGTAACTTGCAAAACCGTAGAAATTTCGCCATTCTAATTGTACGCATCAACTTAAGCAAATTCATAAACACTCTTCGATAACCCACCAGCTTTTAGCTGGTGGTTGTTAAGTGTTAAACACTTAAGTGAGGCGAGTGAATGCAGTTTCTCTATCAATCCTGATGAATTTCTTCACATTTTGAATAAAATTGACAGCGGGTTGGCGTTTCCTACATAATCTATGAAAGATTACCACTCAAGTTGGCATGATATGAAAACACCTCATTTAATCATTACCCCATCGGTTCCTGTCTGGATGATAGATAATTCTTTTATCTTTGATCGAAAATTTTATGATGGGATGCTGCTCTACACGCAAAAATGGTCTGGAAAAATAACCTGTATCATGTCCTTAAGTTCAGAGAAACTGCCTGAATTTGGTGTTGTCACCCTAGAAAACGACCAACTGCCATTTACTTGTATTGCGTTAAAACAGAAACAAGCCATAACAGCAGAACATTTACACGGTGCAGACATTGTTTTGGCTTCGGGTGATGCGGATAATCAACTGCACCTTAGTCAATTATGCCAACAACAGATAAAATGCGTTTACATTATTGAGTACATACTCGAAACCCGCTACCAAATAGCGGCTTTAAGCACCAAAAATCCTATCGTCAAACTACGCAGATTGTTTTATAGCTGGCAAAAAGAACAAAAAAGAGTAGCTGCTTTTAAACTCTGTGATGGACTGCAATGCAACGGTACACCCGCATACAGTGAATACCATTATGTACCTAACAAATTATTATATTTTGATACTCGGGTTTTTAAAGAGCAGATTATCCATGATGCCGCCTTACAACAAAGATTAACGTATTTATCTGAAGATAAACCCTTGCGTTTGGCATTTTCTGGGCGATTAATTCAGATGAAAGGGGCGGATCATCTTGTTGAGTTGGCTTTGAAACTAAAACAAAGCAATATACCGTTTCAATTCACTATTTATGGCGCAGGTGATTTAGAACAGGAAATGCACGAATTCATCACTAAACATCAACTTGGCGAACAAGTAGTAATGGCGGGAGTCGTTGATTTTTATAAAACACTGATACCAGAACTCCAACAATCGATTGATGTTTTTGTTTGCTTACATCGGCAAAGCGACCCTTCATGTACCTATTTAGAAACATTATCTTGTGGAGTACCAATTGTCGGGTATAAAAACCGAGCATTTTCTGGCTTATTGGAATGTGCGGATATTGGTTGGGGCGGAGAATTAAACAACCTTGATGAAATTTGTAGAATAATCGCTCATCTGCATGAAAATAGAGCCGAAATTATTGAAAAATCAAAAAATAGCGCGGCATTTGCACAACAACATGATTTTGATACTACCTTTCAGAAAAGAATAGATCATTTGATGGCTACTGTTGATAGTGCAAACAATGGGTGAGGCAGAACCAAGCAATTAACGCCCCCCAGTCTTTGTTGTATACTATTCTATCGATTCGGTAGTGGTAAGGACTGAGTTATGGAGTGCAAGTTTAGGTTTGTACTCCATAACATCTATCTATCAAAAATCACTTAATGTTTAGTGGGGCTACCGAGCGATTTTTATAGCCATCTTGGAGTTCTTCACTCTGTTGGAAAAACATCTGTTTTTTCAACAGATATTAAAATTCTTATGAGCAGTGTTTGGCTACATTCCTAACTGTTTTACCCCCCCCCCCCATTCCAAAATCAACTAGCAGAGAGTGAATTAAAAAATGTCAAAAACACTATTGCCATACGAAGTTTTACTGGTTGCTGGCATTGATGCAATTGGTTTAGCACGATTTCCTTATTTGTTATATAAGGCTGGCTGCCGCGTAACCCTGTTGTCACCTTCTGGTTTTGCGATAAATCGTTCACGCTTTGTAGCCTGTCATCTGCCCACCTCAATCGAACCAGAAGCCCGCGCCCTACATCTCAAAGAGCTGTTGAGTACGCAGCACCAGTCTTTCGCACAAGTGATAATCGGTGATGAACCTACTTTGGTTGCATTGGCTAATCATCATGGCGAAGCTTGGCTGGACGGCTGGTTTCCAGTTGACCATCGTAGCAAGGCAGTCGAAACAATATTATCCAAACATACTTTTTATCACGAAATGGTGAACGCGGGTTTATATATGCCGTATTCCAAATTATGTCAGGGTTGGATAGAAGTTGAAGAGGCTGTTAAGTGTGCTGGTTATCCGATAATACTGAAAGCTTCACATGGCTGTGCAGGCTCGGCCGTGCATAAAGTTCATGACAGTAGCGAACTTGAGCCATGCTATACCGATCTGGCAACAACTGACGACCCATTATTGGTGCAACACTTTTGTGAGGGTGCGCTCGGAGCAACCGATGTGCTGTATGATCACGGAGTACCCGTGTGCTGGCAAGCGTCTTATACACTTGAAAGCTGGCCAACGCCGCTGTCTGCGTCCAGCGCACGAGTCATGATGGAGCATCCAGACATTGAGCATATACTCTCAGAAGTAGGTCGAATAACAGGGTTTCATGGTTTCGCCTCTGTGGACTGGATACATGAGAAGCCCTCTGATAATTTATGTCTACTGGAATTGAACCCACGCCCAATACCAACCTACCATCTGGATCGATATTCTGGGGTTAGTTTCAGCCGTAGCTTTAATCAACTGCTATCAGGTCAACGCACTATTACTCCCCCCAAGCCATTTCCCCAGCCCACACCGCTAATCAAGCTGTTTCCACAGGGTCTGTATTGGGCGATTAGTAATCAGGACTGGCGAGGCTTTATTCTGTGCTGGCGTGATGCGCCGTGGTCTGACCCCTTATTGCTATTTGCCTACTTGCGACGAGTATTGAGTCATTTTCTGCCTAAACATTGGCGAGAGGCTCTTAAACGTCGTGGGCGGTAGTTACGAAAGGTTCTGTTGCATTAATTTTTTGGTGCAGGGTTAAATCTGGAGTCAAAAAGCTTTAGCATTTGGCGACTCGCGAATAGCTAAAGAGACTGTGAAAGTATTCTATTACAACAACTATATTGCTAAAAAC
>JBAXNR010000136.1:0-6077 GCA_037133675.1 Methylococcales bacterium | reverse complement strand
CGGTTGCTGCTGGAGTCGCTAACGATACGGTTGCTGCTGGAGTCGCTAACGATACAGCAACCGTAACTAGCGACTGTTCAATCGATTGGCTTGAATTTAATTTTCGCCAAATTGCTGATGAAAACTACACTCAATTTATTTTGGGCAACTTGCTGGATATATCCTAAAATCACATCGTGACACACGAACAATTTCTACAACAAGCGATTAAACTGGCGGTAGATAATGTTGACACTGGACAAGGAGGGCCTTTTGGGGCATTGATTGTCAAAAATAATCAAATCATTGCCGCAAGTGCCAATCAAGTAACCTATTTACTTGACCCGACGGCTCATGCAGAAATCATGGCAATTCGTTTAGCTTGTCAGAAACTGGGCAATTTTCAGCTAAAAGACTGCATTCTTTACAGTAGTTGCGAACCTTGCCCGATGTGTTTAGGCGCAATTTATTGGACACGACTGGCTGAAGTTTATTTTGCCTGTAATCGCTACGACGCGGCAGCCGCGCATTTTGATGATAGTTTTATTTATGATGACTATGTAAAACCACCTGCACAACGGCAAATTCCTATGCAGCATATTCAATTAGCGAACACATCACAGCCTTTTGAAAGTTGGGCAGCAAAAACTGATAAGCATCTTTATTAAATCTACAAGACTCATCGCAGTTTTTTACAGCGTTTGTTCGTTACTTCCACTCAAATAACGGTAGACCAATGCCGCCAGCAATGCACCAACAATAGGGGCTATGAAAAAAGTCTTTTAACAAAATGATAAACAGAGTTAACCGTTCCTGCTAACCAAAATATTAAAAAATATATGGTCAGCTACTTATGCTTCGTAAAGTCACAGCTAACATCCCTTGAAGGGATGTTAGCTGTTTCACCTTAAAAAGAACTACGATTTCTTACCTTTCGCCAACTCAGTCACTGCAATATAATTAGTCTTACCCGTTGCCATGACGGGAATCGCATCAACCACAATAATTTTCTTGGGTAACAAAATAGCAGCAACGCCAGAAGAAGCATCTGCTAATTGCTGCACTGTCGCCTGTTTTTGTGTGGTGACTAGAATCACTTGTTCGCCTTTTTTAGCATCAGGCAAACTGATTGCCGCATGATGTGCGCTAGGCCAAGCGTTGGTCGCTAGGGTTTCTACGGCGGTTAATGACACCATTTCACCAGCGACTTTAGCAAAGCGTTTGCTGCGTCCGCGTATGCTGATAAAGCCTTCTTCATCAACATGGACTATGTCACCTGTATCATACCAACCATCACCATAAAGCGATTTAGGCGGTACTAATACACCTGGATTATCGGCTAATAAATAACCTAGCATGATGTTAGGCCCTTTGACGTGTAAGCGTCCTGCATCGTCAATGCCTTCAACAGGTTCAAGTTTATAGTCCATTGCTGGCATAAAACGACCGACTGTTCCTGCTTTGTAATACATAGGCGTATTGACCGACGTGATAGGTGTGGTTTCGGTCGCGCCATAACCTTCTAGTACGCGTATACCAAATTTTTCTGCCCACAGTTGACGGGTAGTTTCTTGCAGTTTTTCCGCGCCTGCGACTACATAACGCATATTAAAAAAATCGTACGCGTGGGCTTTTTTCGCATAAGCAGCTAAAAAGGTGTTAGTGCCGAACATGATGGTGGCGTGTAGCTCATACGCCATTTCGGGGATAATGGCATAGTGTAATGGCGTTGGATAAAAGAATACTCTCATGCCATTGAGTATGGGTAACATGGTGCCAACGGTAAAACCAAAGGAATGAAACATCGGTAAAAAGTTAAGCACTACGTCTTGGGAATTAAAACTGATACAGGCTTCTAATTGTTTAAGATTGGCGAGTACATTGGCGTGAGATAATACTACGCCTTTGGGTACGCCTTCAGAACCTGAGGTAAATAAAATAACCGCTGGACTATCAGCGGAGTATAAACCTAGGTTTGTACGCCAGATTGGAGTTCTGGCTTGTAACCACGCAGTGAATTTGTCGGTTGTACTGATATGGGCAGCCAAATCTTCTAAATACACCAATTTAACCTGCTCGGCTAAATGTTCCGCTTCGCCTGTTAAATGACCTAGTTCGATAAAATAGCGTGACGTTAGCACGATTTTAACTTTTGCCGTTTGACAGGCAGAAAACATCCCTGCCGAACCTGTGGAATAATTGAGCATAGCGGGTACACGCCCATGCAGTTGTAAACCCAGAATGACACATAAGGTTTTAGTCGAATTAGGTAGAAAAATACCCACCGCTTCACCTGTTTCAGTAATCTGTTGTAATGCGTTACCAATTGCTAAGGTGCGGGTAATCAAGTTGTTATAACTTAATGGTCGCCGTTCTAAATCCTCAGCAACAATATGGCTGCCACCGTGTATTTTCCGTGCGTCAAGCAAGCTGGCAAAAATGCTTTGCCGATAGTTGCTAGTGGATAACATCATTTCTGTCATTAGGTTCGCTAAAATACGACCACTGTACTGACGGCGCGTTTTGCCTCTTAATTCTGAGGGAACTACCAAACGGGTCGCAGGCAAAATTTTAATGGTAATTTTTGGAAATAACCGCAAGCGTACAATTTTATGCAATCTGGAAAAGTGAGTGTATTGTCCTCCATCGATACGCACAGGCAATACCGCTGCACCTGATTTATCTGCCACCATGCCTGTACCATCATAAATTTTCATTAGCGTACCCGTCACAGTAATACGCCCTTCGGGAAAAATAACGGTCTTGGTATCGGCTTGTAAATGGTGAATTAAATCCTTAAGCGATAAAGGATGGGTGGGATTCATTGGAAATACTTTCGACAGTCCCAGAAATGGCTTTATCCACCATTGTTCAGAAATATGGGTATTAATCGCAAAGGTAACATCATCAGGCAAAAATACGCCAAGTAATAACGGATCGAGAAACGAAGTGTGATTAGCGACAATCAATACCCGTTTGCCTGCTTGATCATAGTTTTCTAAACCCGTGACTTCTACTCTGTACAACAAGGTCAATAGTGAATGTAAAAATTTTTTCAGCATAGTATTTTTTCCATAGCTCGTTAAGACATTCGTCTTATCAACAAGATGTGTGATGTGAATAAGCGATACAGTTAAGTGTAACGCGCTATGCTTATATTAGGAAACTACTGATTAGTATTTACTGCAATGCTGGAGTGCTAGTCACTAGAAAAATACTAATGCGGGTTAACTTGTATAATTACCATAAAATAGCTCCTATAATACGCACTCTCATATTGTAGGTGTCGTTATCCAAAGTTACGCCAAAAAAACATAGCATGACTATCGAATCAAATTCCCTAATGCCAATGAATAAAACCGTTGCGTTGATAGCTGTACTGACAATAATCAGTGGCTCGCTGGTATTATTTGGTTGGGCATTTGATATTACCGTCCTAAAAAGTATTTTGCCGACGTGGGTTTCCATGAAAGCAAATGCCGCTTTCTGTTTTATTTTAGTCGGTATCATGCTGTTGTCACTGCCCACCGTGTTTGCGGCGAAATTCTCAATCTTGCTGTCTTGTATTGGATGGTTTTGTGGATTGCTGGCAGGGCTAATTGGCGTGTTGACACTGAGTGAATATCTGTTCGATTGGAATATTGGTATCGATCAATGGCTAATCCATGAATCAGCGGGTACGGTGGGGACGGTATACGCAGGACGTATGGCTCCAGAAACGGCTTGGTGTTTTGTTCTACTGGCAATAGCTGCGTGGCTTAACGCAGTTCGTTCACACATTGTCGCAGCGAGTCTTGGGCTGTTGGTATTGATTCTTTCGTTGATGGCAACACTGCCTAATGTCACATCGACACTCAATATATTTGATATCACCTTTGGTTTCACACAAATGGCATTTCACACCGCTGTGTTGTTTATGCTATTGGGTTATGCGGTTATTGCACAGAATTGGCGGTGCTATGATGAAAATATCCCGTCCACGTCTTTTTCGCGCTCTCGACTTATTCTCGGCATCAGCATGATCGCGGTGATTCCCGTTGTCATCACGATGGCACTGCTGGTTCTCTTTCAGTTGCGTGAAGATACTGAAAGTAAGATCGCAATCTTTACTCAAAATATCTCTGCAATCATGGAGTTATCTACTGAGGGATTACTCGACAAAATTGCCAATTCCCTATTAGCATCCGCTGATGAAATAACTCGACAGCTCACCACCAAGTCTGTCGATTCACCTGCAATTACCCTGCACTTAGCACAGCAAAAATATTGTCACGCATTCAATTGGGCAGCGATGATTTCATTGCCCTGTATGATACTGATTTACGCTTGATTACCCACTATCCATCACCTAGCAACATTCAAGTGCCGACAGGCGATAACAGTCAATTATCACAACCATTGACTGCCGCTTTAAAAACCAATCCTAATGTTGGAATCTATGTCGCGACCAGTATCGATGCTATTAGTCACACTCACTCCTATCGGCGCAATCCAAAATACGGTTTCATTATTAATGTGGGTGTGGCGAATAAATCGGCTCTTGCCGAATGGCGCAAACAAGTATGGATTATTGCGGCTTTAGTTAGCCTTTTTGTTATTTCTTTGTTGCTATTTTCACGACTGATTAAACAATCATGGCTAAGCCAAGAACACGATATGGAGTTGCTGAAAATCAATCAGCAAGCACTCTATGACGCTCAGAGACTCGCCAAACTGGGCAACTATCACTATGACATAAGCCATGACTTATGGACAAGTTCCTCTATTCTCGATGATATTTTGGGTATCCCCCGTGATTATTTGCGTGACACTACACATTGGTTAGCACTGGTCGTACCTGAGTCACACCAAAATATGGCGGATTATCTCAAATTCATTATCGAGCAGCATTTAGCCTTTGACTGCGAATACCGTATTATTCGTCCCAACGATAACCAACAACGCTGGGTGCATGGTAAAGGCAGGTTACAATTTGACGCGCAAGGCAAGCCTTCACACTTGGTCGGTACTATTCAAGACATTACAGCGCGTAAATTGATTGAGCTAGAACTTTATAATATTAACAATGAGTTGGAAATACGCGTGCAGCAGCGCACTGGTGAACTTGAAATAGCCAATCAATCACTTACGATAGCCAAAGAAGCCGCCGAAGCCGCCAACATAGCAAAAAGCACCTTTATTGCCACCATGAGCCATGAACTACGCACGCCATTGAATGCGATTTTGGGTTTTTCTGAATTAATGAGCCAAGACAGCAGCAGTACTCCTGCCCAAAAAGAGACTCTGGCTATTATTAATCGCAGCGGTGAACACTTGCTTAGTATGATTAATGATGTGTTGGATATTTCTAAAATTGAAGCTGGTCACTTTGAGTTGACTACTGAAACCTGTGATTTAGTTAAACTTCTGGACGATATTGGTACGATGGTTGGCGTTCGTGCCAGCACTAAAAAATTAAGTTTTCGGGTGGAAATAGCCGATGGTATAACGCGTTATGTGAGTGTCGATAGCGGTAAATTACGGCAAATTCTTATTAATTTGTTGGGCAATGCAATCAAGTTTACTCAGCAAGGCGGGGTTATATTACGCGCAGGTACTCGCCCCTTAACCGAGGCGATGGTGATGCTGGGTATTGAGATTGTCGATAGCGGCATGGGAATCCCCGCAGACCAGCAAGCCGAGCTGTTCAAACCATTTGTACAATTGACGCAAAAAAATTCAGAGGTGAAAGGCACGGGTTTAGGGCTAGCCATTTCTAAATCGTTGGTAGAGCTGATGGGCGGGCAACTCAGCGTCAGCAGTAACATGGGGGTAGGTTCAGTGTTTACCATTAAGTTACCGCTAGCCATTGCAAGTGCAAATGGACTGGTTGTTCAAGAAATAGGGCTTCCTGTTAAATGCCTTGCCCCTAATCAACCTGCATGGCGATTATTGATTGTTGATGATAATGCCGATAATCGCCTATTGTTGAACACCCTACTAAAAACTGTGGGTTTTGACGTGCGTGAAGCAGAAGACGGTCAACAAGCCATTATCGCATTTAAACAATGGCAACCGCATTTAATCTGGATGGATATGCGTATGCCTGTGATGGATGG
>JBAXNR010000135.1:0-6165 GCA_037133675.1 Methylococcales bacterium | reverse complement strand
GCGGATTATGCGAGGTGGATTTTTGTTCGATGGAAATCGCGGGTGATAAACCTGTAATGGAATCGACATCGGGTTTATCCATCATCGATAAAAATTGCCGTGCATAAGCAGATAAGGATTCCACATAACGGCGTTGCCCTTCGGCATACAACGTGTCAAATGCTAGGGACGATTTACCTGAACCAGATAGACCTGTAATCACGATGAGTTGATTGCGCGGTAAATCTAGGTTAATGCTTAACGGGTTTTTTATTGCCTGTCATTTTGTTTTGTCAGTAGTTTGTGTATAAAATCGCCTTCTTGTAAAAAATAATATGCAGAACCAGCAAAAAATAATATTTTTGCTGCGCTATTTTTAACTAACTCACCCAAGTTACTAATGTATTCATAATTATAGCTACTACCAACATATTCTGTTTTATAGTCGCTTATAATATCAAATATCTGCATCATAAATAACACAGAAAAAATCAACCCAAATACTCTTATGACTAACCACGCAAATTCATTTTTATTCATTTTCTCATTAGTGTTATTAACATTAGTAGTTTCATTAGTGTAATTAACATTAGGAGCTATAGATTCTAATTCAGAACTTAATTTGTTTACACGTTCGTGATATGCGACAAGCCCCTTAAATTTTGGTTGCTCTTTCTCTAAACGCTGCATTTGTGTAAGTAGCGTAGATTGGTATAATTTAGATAAAGCCTCTATACATTTTGGGTTTGTACTAAGAAGCACATCTTTTCCATATTTTTCAATAACAAGAGTTTCATAGTTAAGAGTTAAAGTCCTTACTGTTTGAGCGTATAAATCATGATTCATTTCAATGCTTTTAGTCAGTAGGTCGGTTTAGGCTTGCTGTAACCCGACATTAATATACGGTGTTTGTTGGGTTTCGCTATCGCTCTACCCAACCTACGAGACTTTAGTTTTAGATTTCGTTTTGATTGGTATTGGATACTTTTTTGATAATTCATCAGTTATATTAGTCCAGCTCTCTCTTTTTAATATACTCTTAACAATATTTATAGATATATTTAATCTACTACTTATCGTAGTATAAAATATGTTAGGTTCATTGAATTTAAGCATCCATATGTCTGTAACTGTCTTGCGAGACTCTTCATGATTATTAAAATATGTAAGTGACTTATTCTCTCCTTTTGTATAAGCGTGCTTCTTATTTTGGCTTGATGTAACCCACTCTAAATTTTCAACTCGGTTATCGCATTTCGTATCTTTTTCAACATGATTTACTTCTAACTTATCTTCAGTGTCTGGCTTTAGGATAAAAGCTTCGGCTACTAATATATGCACATAATGTTGTTTTCGTGTTGAATTTTTAGCAATGGTTACTTTTCTATATCCATTAGCGTTATACCCTATTTCTATTCCTTTTTTGTTTCTAACAACGCCTAAAGTATCTACTGTATAACCATTTGTTTCTGGTATTTCTTTTTTCTCATAGGTCACTGCATTCATACTTACCTTCTTTTATTTTTTACTGTTATTTACGAAATACTATTAAGTAAATAACCAAGCACGGAAACCATAGCCACTCTATAGCCATAAATATTAATCCAATGAAAAACCCTAGATATGCCTCTAGTTTATTTTTTTGTGCCGCTTTCTCTTCTTCATCGCTGTAATGCTGATACATTTATTTTCCTCATTAATTGATTCCAGCCGACCACAAGGTCATCTTAGCTCGTCAGAGCGTTCTTCAAAACATTTCTTTTGATTTTCGTTGTTAGCTTTCTTCTATAGCGTTTACACATATAAAATGAGCCGCTCCAATAAAGATTGCATCCATAGCAAAAAAAGCTGGATTTCCAGTTATTGCCGCTAATATCAGCATGATTACTGTAGCAACTAATATGCTACTCTTTTTTTTAGTTAAAAACGCGGTAACAATAATTGGAATGGTTTGACCTAATGCAATTGCTATAGCAATCATTTTTCCCATATCTTTCAGTGTGTCTGACCTAGTTTCTTCTGCTGTATTTACTCTACCATGACCAGTTCGTGTCAAGTGTGAAATTCGTTTTTTCTCTCTTGATACTGGGTCTGGTTCTATGTACTTACCAGACTGGTTTTTATACATCATGTATTTCATAATCACATCATGATTTTCGCCAGTCATTGTATCACCTAGTAATTCAAGGTACTGTTCTTTTGACATTCCACCAGCTTTATACACAGCTTCTTTGTCTCTATAATTCTTTAAAAGTTGTTCGGCTGATGCAATCTCCACATTACTTACTGGCTCAGGTTCTGTTTGATCAAAACTTTCTTTACCCATCCAAAACGCTTTTGCATCCTGATTATCTTTGTCTGAGATGTCTGCTTGATAACTTGAGTCGTCCTCTCCCCAGCCCATAGTTTTCGCAAGTGTGCTGTAGTTTACTTCTCCTTTTGGTGTTTGGATAAACAATTCTGAAACGTCTCTATTTGCGAAGTCTTTACTAAGGAAGTGTTTTCTAACTGGTAATCCCACCATTACTTGTGCAGCCTTCGCCTGTTCTTTACCTTTAGGAGTGTTTAATTCATTTGAAGAGGCTGAATATACACTTGTGGTTGATACATCTCCGCCTATCTGAAAAGTATCTCCAGTATGTACTTCTTCAACATTTTGAATTTCATTTAAAAGTGTTGCATCATTTGATTTTAAAGCTGATTCTGTTTTAATTTGCATCAAAGTAGCATCTGCATCACTCTCATAATCAGCATTAGCGGTATTGATACATAAAACAATTAAAATAAACGGCAATACTTTATTCATTTAAAATTCCTTTTGATTTTTTTCATTTAAAGTTTTTCTCGAACGATGCGCTTCGTACCTCACCACATCTTATATAACGCATCTTATCGCGTTAGCGAAAAATTAAAAAATACCCGTATAGGTTAATTCTTACACGGGTTTTTATAGGCTGTCATTTTGTTTTTATTTCTTGTAATGTATATATTACACTTTTTGTAGTCGCATGGTCTTTACCTAAAAACTTTTCCATAATCGGTAAACAGCGTAAGTATAAAGGCTCTGCTTTCTCATACTTGTGTTGATACATATAAAGCGTAGCTAAACCGTTTAAAATGTAAGCGGCATTAAGGTTGTCTTTATCCGAAGCATTTTCCATAATCTCTAAGCCACGTTTAAATAAAGGCTCTGCTCGTTCATAATTTTCTTCTTTTGGATAAGAGAAAGCTAAATCGAATAAAAGTTTTGAACCTAAATTTTCTAAAAGTGTTGCATTATTTGATTTTAAAGCTAATTCTTTTTGCATTTGCTGTAAATTAGCATCAGTATTATTTGAATAAACTTGGGATAAAGCATCTCTTGCAGCTTTTGCCAGATTATCATTGTGTTGAGTGGCTTTACGCCACCACATAATAGCCAGTGCTTCATCTTTAGCTACACCTAAGCTGCCACTATAGTAGATATTACCTAGTGCATATTGTGCGGGGGACTCTCCCTGTTCGGCGGCTTTCAGATACCATGCGACTACCCAAGTTTGTGCAAGGACGTTTCCCTGTTTAGCGGCTTTTAGAGACCAAAAAAATGCTTTTTCCTCATTTTTTTTAGCTAATTGACGATATAACCCTCCTAAAACAAATTGTGCAGTTACATTACCTTGTTCAGCCTCCTTTGCTATTTCTGGACTAGAAATTTCTACATCACTCTCATAATCAGCATTAGCGGTATTAATACATAAAACGATTAAAATAAACGGCAATACTTTATTCATTTAACATTCCTTTTGATTTTTTTCATTTAAAGTTTAAAGCCCCGCTAGGGCATTAAGTCTTATCATTACAACTATAAATTAGCCCATTCCGCTTGCTGGTCAGACCATAAGAACATGAGTGCTATGGGGAAATTCAATAGCGAGCGCAGCGAGCGGACTACCTCACAAAGTCTCACTACTTTTTTTAAAAATATTTTGTTGTATTTAAAATGACTCTATAAGTCTTTATTAACTCTCTTATTAACCTTTTATAACATTCTTATTAACCAGTATATAATTCTTTTATTAACTATTTTATTAATCAGTATATTAACTCTGTATTAAACCAGTATATATATCACGTATAGACCTCCTCATAACTCTTTATAATGACTCTTATACTTCTCATTTAACATTTCTTATAACAATTTCTAACTGTCCATTAACTCTTATATAACATCTTTAAATCATTTCTTATAACTCTTATATACAATTTTATTAATCTTTATATAACAACTTATAAGCATTGTATACTTTTCGTATAGACACTTATCTAACTTATCTTAATTCTGTTCTAATCCTCTTTATGAAAATATCTAACCAGATATGGACTGCTCACATAAACACTCTTAAACTGTTCTTATAACAGTCTCTTATAAGGTTTTCATAAGGGAAAATACAATTCTAATACTATCTATTATACATGCCCGGGGGGGGGGGAGCTAATCCGTATCTCTCTCATACGTATTTCTCTTTCCCCCACTCTTCCAGATTTTTCCTCCTCTCCTCTATACTGTCGTTACCGACCGAAAAAACATAAGGCAAGTCCAAAAAAACAGACCACTTTCTTCCGAAAAAATACAGTGGTCAATTTTACCCTGAAAAAATCGACTAACTATAATTATACTTCCATTGTATAGCAAGTAGCACAGAGGAAGCGATAGCAGAATCTGGGAAAATCAAGAGTTTGACGGTTTATCCCGCATTTCGCAAAGCTCCATGCGGGCTACACGGCTATAAACCCAACGGTGCGTTTTCTATTTTTTGTACCAGCTTCTTTTTATCTTCATTGGATAAGTTATTAAAATAACCATACCCGTCTTTAAAGTATTGCCTGGTTTCTTCATAAGACATTTCATATTCATCTTTTTTGAAAAAAGAGAAAGTTCTTGCTATTTTCTCAACAGTAAACATTAAAATAAAAACTGGAATTGATATTATCCCCAAAATAATAAGCAAAGGAACAAATACAAGGAAAGGCAAAGTTGTTTCAAGCACTACCCTTGGTTTATCTGAGTTTTTATCATGAACAGATACTATAACTTGAAGATAAGTTTTTTTAACAAATCTTTCTTCTATAGTTATTTTTTCATAATATAATGGCATATTCATAATTATCACTTATATACTTTTAACGACGATAAATTTTTCGCCCATATTTGAAACCAGAATTTACATCAGGTCTTTTCTTAGAAACTTTTTTCCAAACAATAATTTTTTATTCAGTAAATAGCCTTGTGATTTATAGAAGTTTATCAAACTATCAATTGGTTCTTCGATTCTAATAGTCTTTGATTTTTTAATATCAGCATATTCTAGGCATATCATTTGTACAATTTGAAATACATAGCCGCTAAGTGGATGTTGCTCAATCGGAGAGCCTTCTATGTAACATATTGATATAACCTCACTCCCTTTACTTATTCGACATAAGGCAAGTCCGCATAATTCATTATTTGCCCATATCGCTATGCTCATCAAACGTTTTTTATATCTTCTACTAAACTGGTTAGTTTTATATTTCCAATCCCATCCACCATCTGGTGGTTGTCTTGTATTCTTACACGCCCATGTTTCTTCCCATGCAATGAGTGCTTTTGGATTTATTTCTGTAATATTTACTTTCTTTTGTAGTTCATTGGAAAATACATCAGATACTTGCTCTAATATTGCATTGAGCATTTTAGGCATTCTTAATCACCCCTTGTATCACCCATATTCATACACCTTTTGTTTTTACCCAACTTAAATTCATAGCTATCTTATAACAGAAAATCCATTTTCCCAAAAAACCTCCCCAAATACCGCCCAGTATAAGACCGCTCCAAACCCGCCACAGTCTCAGGCGTTCCCTCAGCCAACAACAACCCGCCACCATCGCCACCTTCTGGCCCCATGTCGATAATCCAGTCAGCGGTTTTAATCACGTCTAAGTTATGTTCGATGACGATGATGGTGTTGCCGTGGTCGCGCAAAGTATGCAACACCCCTAACAATTGCTTAATATCATGAAAGTGTAAGCCTGTGGTCGGTTCGTCCAAAATATACAAAGTGTTGCCTGTGTCGCGTTTTGCCAGTTGCTTGGCGAGTTTTACCCGTTGCGCTTCGCCGCCTGATAGGGTGGTGGCGTTTTGTCCGAGGGTGATGTAGCTTAAGC
>JBAXNR010000134.1:0-6423 GCA_037133675.1 Methylococcales bacterium | reverse complement strand
GAGGAGCTTTTCAAACAGTGCTTTTAATGATCATTTTATTGGCGGTTAGCTATATACGCAACGCAAAACCAGCCGATAAAGACAGGCGGTTTAATGGTAACTTCTCAATACTTACAGGCAGGCACAAGCGTGATTGAATCGCCTTTCAGTACAATTGAAAATTTTTGTCTCGCTTTTAAATGCAGGGAATCACGAATTTCTTTGGGTATGACAACTTGGTATTGTTCTGATAGGGTGACTTCTAACATGGTTTGCTCTCTTTTTAAACTAAAAACAACTCAATATATGTAGACAAGGCGGCTGTTATATATCGGACGTTACCGAGTTATCTAATATTCAATAAATCTTTTAATCCTTCAAAATGCAAATCTTCCGATTTCAATAACCAAGTAGGTAAATCATCTTCGCGTTGATTATAGGCAACAATAATTACCTCTTGAATCTGTTTTAAAGCAGTTTGAGCTGATACTTCTTCAATACCAAATTCAGATGCGATTTGTTTACTTTTTAATAACTCACGTTTAGTTCTATCATCCAAAGATTTTACAGCTAATCCTAATTGTGCTGCTGCTCCACAAGCCGCTATAAAAAGCGGATTATTATATTTTTTAAATAATTCCTCGCAAGCAATAGACAATCCATTAAGACAAATTTTAGCGTCTTCATTAGTAGGTAACTTTTTTGTAGCTTCATCTGTTAAAGCATAGCCAGTTAAATACACACTTAAGGCATGACAGCCTTCAATACCTTCATCAACCCCCCATTCAGAAAAAAAACTTCTGCTATTATTAGTAACAGGTGATTTTCTAAAAACTCTAATTGCTTGTTCAGGTTGTTCGGCTTTACGAAATTGTTGAGCTAATTTGACTCGTAAATAAGAGTTTGTTTTGTCTAAGTCAAGCAAACTTTCTGTTAAACGAATTGCTAAATTACGATTATTCTTATCAAAAAAATGTTCGGATAAGTAACGCCAACCACCTAAATTAGTTATAAAACTTCCTTTTTGATAAATAGCTTCTGCCGTAGTTACTAATTTAATATAAATTTCATCGGAATCAATACCATAAATCGTTTCCTCTTCTAAAATTTTCATAGTAATTTCGGCAATAGCCCGATGCCGAGTAAAAATATATTCTCCCGCCATACTTGCCGCTGCTTCCTCGCCTAATGGATGCAATACTTTAGAACGTAATTTCCCTTGCTCTATATTTAAAACATTGGCTAATATTAATTTTGAAAGAAATAATTGATTTTCAGCGTGCATGGCAGCAATATATGAAAAAGCATCTAATAGCGTATATTGATTGCCTTCCATAATATGACGTTCTTTTAATCTATCTAATAGTTTTCTGATATGACCTTTTAAATCATCACCATAACGCACTCGCAATAAAGCCCCAAAAAAAGCTCCCTCTTGTTTTACTTCTGATTTTGATTCAGTTAATAAACGTTGTGTCGCTTGCTCAATAGATAAATTGGCTAATTTTCCTAAACCGTCATCTTGATAATTTGCCCAAGCTTGAACAACTTTTTTAGCATCTTCCTCAATTAAGCCATGTAGCTTTTTTTCACGATACGATTTATTAAAAGTAATTGACCATTTTAATTTTTCTAATTTTTGGTCATACCAATCAGTATCTCTGGCAGCAAGTAAGAAATAAATATGACTGGATTGATTTTGTGCAGCGATATAAACATCTTCTGCAATCAAATCAGCATCATCGGAAGCAATTAACCAGTTATAGTCTTGCGGTAATTCTGTCATCACACTTTTGTTTAATTTGCTATTTTCGTCTTTGCGATATAACACTTTCCAATTATTTTGTGTCTCTAATATCGCGGCGATAGTTTGTAAAAAAGCAGTGCTTTTACCTTCGCCACCTGCACCTAATAAAATACTGATACTACTCTGCTGAGTAAGTGCAGCTTCATTAATTTCATGGGTTAATTCAGATACAATTTTTCGGCGTGGAATTTGTTTAGATAAAGCTAATCCCCAATTAGGAATACGCCCATCAAAATATTTAAGAATAGTAGCTATATCAGGTTCATTTTTTCTTTTATTTAATTCGTCTAAATCCAGAATTTCCCAACCTAATGGCGCACTAAATGGTTTCTGTTGTTTTACATGAAGTTTTGATATGCTGGGATTTACAGGTTGTATTTTTTTGGGTAATGGCAATTCCCAAACACCACCTTTGTGAAATATATCTGGAAATGCCGAGCCATCTATAGTCCATTCTTGATTATCTTTATGCCATTGACGCGGTTCTAATTTAATAACACCTGAATTAAAATCTAATTCTCCCCACAATAACCCATTTATCCATTTCTCATTTTCACGCGCTTGAAATGCTGCGCCACTCTGTATGGCTAAAAATTGATGACCTGCACTTTCTTCATAACGATGACTACCTTTATGCAAATGTCCATGTAAATAAACAGCTTGGTTTTTAGCAAACAGTGAGCGAATCGGTTCTTTATCATGAAACCAGTTAATAGGATGATGCCCTAATACTAGCTTCACATCACAATTTTTAATTTCATTTAAACCTGTTTCGACAATGGCTTTTCCAGCAGTTAAATTCTCTTTATCTTCTTCGCCTTTAGAAAGCCAAGCCGTATTTAAAGCTAATATACCTAAATTTACGCCTTTTAATTTATTTTTATAAATAAAATAACCATTTTCTAAATTAAGCCAATCTTGCTCATCAAGATATAGTTGTTGGAATTCTCTATAAGCTAAAAATCGCGTTAATATATCTTGACGATTTTCTAAACCATTCGGAGTTGGGTCAAAGAAATCCAAAATATTTATAGCTTCATTAGGTGAAAATGTTCTAAACTTTTTTCTGTCAACATCATGATTCCCAGCCACTATAAATATCCTGCATTCTTTAGCTAAAATAATTTTTAATGGCGTAATAAATTCGTTTGCAAACTTCTCATATTGTTTTTCAAGACCAGATTGCGCTATATCACCTGTAATAAAGACAAAATCAATATTATCTTTCCTTTCTTCAATATGCTCCAAAATATATTTGAATATTTGGGTTTGTCCATAATCATCTAACCCAACGTGAAAATCAGATAAATGTAACCAAGTCAGCATTTTATTACTTTCCTGCGTATGTCTGAAAATGCCCAAATTTTTATCAGCTTTTAAGTTTTCAGATTTACCAGGAATAACAACTGGAAAAGCAGCATTTATATTCTCAAAAGCTATTACTTCGGTTTTAAAAGGTTCGGCTGGATTTTTATGGACAGTATTATCCCAGCCCCATTCTTTTTCTGTTGCAATAAAAGCCCGACAATAACGCTTTAAACCTTGTGCGTGCAATTTAATAATTTGATATTGATTAGGTATGCCTTCTGGACGAATTTCCTGTTTTAATCCTGCACTACCTGTCGCTAAAATAGGGGATTTTTGAGTCAACCATGCTAAATCGGCTTGATGTGTATGACCATGCAACACCAAATTAACAGAATCTTTTAAGAGGCGTTTTAATTCAGCAGCATCTTTTAAGTTTTCGTCATCATTTATCGCACCACGTTGTACATTATGATGTACCGCCGCAATTCTAAACCAGCCTTGTTGTTTATATTTTTCTAATTCATCCCTGAACCATCTAAGTTGCTTTTCACCAACAAAGCCATAATGATCTCCATCACGGTGACTTTCTTTCATGGTTGAATTTAAACCAGCGACAACAACTTTTAATTCTTCAATTACAAATAGCGAATATGGTTTTTCTTCTGTAAATTGAATATCAGACTCGCCAGCATAAAATTTATCAAAAAAGCGTTTATAATAAATCCATTTTTCAAAATAAGGCTCTTTTGGCTCTGTTCTTTCTAACTGACAATCATCAAAATAATGCTCACATTTTTTTCTGTTAATATCATGATTGCCAGAAATCATAATAATTCGCTTACGAGGTATATTTAACTTTTGGCTTAAACCGTCTACGAATAAAAATAAATCATCAAACTCTTTAGGTTGCGCCCATTCCGTTAAATCACCACTTAAAACAATCAAATCAGGCTTTATTTTTAATCCATTTAAATCTTCACATAACCGATTTAACAAACTATCAAGTTCTGTATCTTTCGCTCCAAAACGATGGTGAATTCCAAACTGCATATCAGAAAGATGAAGAATCGTGATGTTTTCAGCCATTATATTTGCCTATTTAAAATTAAATCCGTTATATCCAGACCTAGGAGGTTTTAAAAACCGCCTAGGTCTAAGCCTGATTATGATTTTTTTGTGTTAGTCGTTGCGTGTTCTTTGCTTATTCTATCAAGTTGCACCAAATTATTTTGAAATTCTGCTACCCAACTTTGAATTTCCAGCTCAACCTCTGCCAACAAACCGACTTGAAATGCTTGCAAAAAACTAAACAACTGTTCTGCCTGCTCTTTGGTTAAATCCTTATTCACAAAACTACGCCGTTTCAACCATTCTAACTGAAAATCAGCAAACTTTTTCTGCAAACTAATCTGCGTCAACATATAACGCATCCACGCACTGGAAAAACCAAAAAACTTATCAAAACCGACAATCGCCGCTACTAAGCCTAACGAGACATAACCCAACTGATTAAAATTATAACCACCCAGATTTTGCAACAGCGGACACAAACCACCGAAACCTGCGAACATAATCGCCAAGAACCGTAACACCCGCGAACACAAGGACGGCAAATGTTTTTGGTCAAATACCAAACAATCATTTCTCTGGCTTTACCCACGATATGCAAATACAACACATCCAATTTTTCCAAACTGCTTTCTTTACTGTTCATCAACGCGGTAAGGTCATCTAACGGCAAAATACTTGCAATAGGTGGCTGGATAGTCATGTGAAAAATAAAGAAATATGTAGACAAAACACAAGGCTTCACGGCAAGAACGGCAAAAAACGAGGTTATTATTGATTTCATTTTACCTGCATCCATGCAGGTAAAATGATTGTTTAACGCGCTACTTTTTGGTTAAGAACCGCTAGAGGCGTAATGTGATTCGATATAGCGTTGGACAATTTCTTGAAATTCTTCGGCAATTCTGTCGCCTTTTAGGGTGACGGTTTTTTCGCCATCTTCATAGACAGGGGCAACAGGTGATTCACCCGTACCAGGTAAGCTGATACCAATATTGGCACTTTTGCTTTCACCAGGGCCGTTGACTACACAACCCATGACTGCGATTTCCATTGCTTCCACACCTGGGTATTGAGTGCGCCATACGGGCATTTGATCGCGTAAATAAGTTTGAATATCCATTGCCAATTTTTGGAAATAATCGCTGGTGGTGCGACCACAACCAGGGCAGGAAATAACCATCGGCGTGAAAGAACGAAAGCCCATTGTTTGCAGAATTTCTTGTCCAACAATAACTTCTTGGGTTCTTGATGCACCTGGTTCTGGTGTTAATGAAATACGAATGGTGTCGCCTATGCCTTGTTGCATAAGGATTGATAACGCCGCCGCAGAGGATACGATACCTTTAGAACCCATGCCTGCTTCGGTTAGCCCTAAATGTAGTGTGTAATCACAACGGCTGGATAAATCTTGATAAATCGAGATTAATTCTTGGACGTTGCTGATTTTGCAGGACAAAATAATTTTATTTTTTCCTAAACCAATTTCTTCTGCTTTTGCCGCGCTTTCTAATGCCGATAAGACAATGGCTTTGCGGGTGACAGCGGCTAACGGTTCTGGCGTTTTTAAGCTACGATTTTCATCCAACAAACGCGTTAATACCGCTTGATCTAAACTGCCACCGTTGACACCGATACGCACGGGTTTGTCATACTGGCAAGCAAATTCAATCATTTGTTGAAATTGTGGATCACGGCTTTTACCGCGTCCAACATTACCAGGATTGATACGGTATTTATCCAATGCCGCCGCACAATCAGGGTATTTTTCCAGCAATTTATGCCCGTTAAAATGAAAGTCACCGACGATAGGCACGAAGCAATCTTTTTGAATAAGCTGATTTTTAATTTCAGCTACTGCGCTGGCGGCTTCTTCAGAATTCACGGTAATCCGCACTAATTCAGAACCAGCGGTCGCCAATTCAATAATCTGTTTAACGGTAGCGGTGATATTAACGGTGTCGGTATTGGTCATGGATTGCACGACAATAGGTGCGCCACCACCAACTTTGACATTGCCGACCATGACAGCGTGGGTAATTTTTCTGATACTGATTGACATAATATAACGATATAAAAACAAAAAAGAATGGCGGGAATTATACGCTATCGAATAAGCTAAGTCAGGGATAAAACAGTATGAGATCACAGGGAAGGTGTTTATGTAGAAATAATTTTCTGTTCTTCCTGTCTTTGCTATTGAATCATTTTATGAAACATTGAAACAAAAAATGAGACATTGAGCATTTATGAAACACCCG
>JBAXNR010000133.1:0-6452 GCA_037133675.1 Methylococcales bacterium | reverse complement strand
CCTTCCTAAATCTCTAAATATGAATTGCACTTGCTAGTTGAATCCAAGCAGTTTATTAGCAGTTAGCTCTGGCGTTGGTGCATAAATAATGACAAAGCCAAAAATCCCCTACCCCAAAAACTCAGGGCGCAGCTGTCCCTACTCGAGCGGAAATGGGCATTCCTAGAGCCGTCATGATATTCATGGCAGCTATGCGGACATGAACTTCAGTGACTTGGGTTTCAAAAAGGCGGGAAGCCAGTCTATCGCCGAATAACTGTTTAAGGCGATACATGGCGTTTTCAGCCAAACTGCGTTGATGATAGCCTGTTGAGTTTTTCCATTCTTTCATGCCTTGTTCTGCAATAGCTGTCAGCACTTTTGTGCGCGGATGGTCATCTTCCCAAGGAACAGCATTTTCTCTAGGTGGCACAATCAGTCTTGCACCCCGCTGGCTCGCAGCTTCATAAACAGAATGGGTATCATAAGCTCCATCGACATCAATCTGCTCAATAGTCCCTTCGATTTGATTCAATAAGCCTTCAAATACTTCACAATCCGCCCATGCTGGCGTTGTCACTTCTACGCCGATAATATCTACTATCTTGGTATCGACGGCAAGGTGGACTTTTATCCATGTCCGCCGTTTACTCGCACCGTGTTGGCGTACTTTCCATTCGCCTTCGCCGTACACTTTTAAACCCGTTGAATCAATCACAACATGAAGTGGCTCGTCGTGTACACGGCAAGGAATCACCACATTCAGGGTCTTTGCACGCCGCGAGAGATGACTGTGGTCAGGTATTCGTAAGTTCAAGCCCATTAAGCTCATCAATGAACGACCAAACCCTTCTAATGAACGATAGGTCAACTTGAAAACACTTTTTAACACCAGCAGCGTTTGTATTGCCATATCCGAATACTGCATCACTCCTCCTCGTTTCCCTGTCGCCGCTGGTTTCCATTTTGTCCTAACCTCATCTTCTGCAAACCAAACTGTCACGTTTCCTCGTTTTACCAACGCAGCATCATACTCCGACCAATTTTTCACTCGATACTGGACTTTTTCCTGTTGCTCTTTAGCTGACAATGCTTTCTTGCTCATGACTACTTCTCCTGATTATTCGCTCTCGTGCCTTATTCTATCTCTGCGATACTATTTATGCACCAACGCCGTTAGCTCTAGGTAATGCTCATAGACCATTTAACAAGTCATTTTTAATATCTTCAATACTTTCCAAACCCACCGAAAGTCGCACCAAGCCATCTTTAATTCCCGCTTTAGCGCGTAACTCAGGCGTTAAACGTCCATGCGTAGTGGTTGCAGGATGGGTAATGGTAGTTTTCACATCGCCCAGATTGGCAGTAATAGAAATCATGCGGGTAGCATCAATCAATCGCCACGCATGATCTTTACCGCCTGTTAATTCAAAACTAACAATGCCACCAAAATGAGTTTGCTGGCGTTTGGCGAGTTCATGTTGCGCATGAGACGGCAAACCCGCGTAATGTACTTTCGCCACGCTAGGCTGTTGCTCTAACCACTTCGCTAATTCAAACGCGCTGTCACAATGCGCTTTCATACGAATTGCCAAAGTTTCTAAACCCGACAAAAATACCCACGCATTAAACGGACTCATAGTCGCGCCGCCTGTGCGTAAATACGGATAAATAAACTGCTCGATAATCTCATTACTGGCAATCACCGCGCCGCCGACACAACGCCCTTGACCATCAATATATTTAGTTGCCGAATGCACCACAATATCCGCGCCTAATTCAAACGGCTTTTGTAATATAGGTGTACAAAAACAATTATCAACGATTAATAAACAACCATGCGCATGAGCAATATCCGCCAACGCTTGAATATCGGCAATTTCCGTCAACGGATTGGACGGCGTTTCTAAAAATAAAAACCGCGTATTGGGTTTAATCGCCGCTTCCCACGCCGCTGTATCAATCAAATCGACAAAATCGGTTTCCACGCCAAACTTAGCAAAATAATTAGTGAAAATCATCACCGTATTACCAAACACCCCGCGTGAACACACAACGTGATCTCCTGCTTTTAACAAGCCCATGCCGACCGCCATAATCGCCGCCATACCCGACGCAAATGCCAAACAGCGTTCACCTTTTTCCATCAATGCCAAGCGTTGTTGAAACGCGTCCACAGTAGGATTAGTAAAGCGCGAATAAATATTGCCCGCTATTTTGCCTGTAAAACGTAATGACGCTTCTTCGGCACTTTTGAACACATAGCTAGAGGTAGCGAAAATAGGAATACTGTGTTCATCTTCGTGGGTGCGTCGATGACCAGCGCGAATAGCTTGGGTTTCTAGGAAATAATCGTTCCAGTTGGTATCAGTCATGGCTTATTAAAGTGAGGGTGGGATTAAAAGCGTGGATTTTAACATTTTTTCTTTGGCACAATTCTATGGTGTTCAAAACAAGTTTTGGACGTATCTTGTTCCCACGCGGCATCTCACTGCCATTAAGTTAAGAAAAACGCGATTAAAAACAATGCTTTTTCTCGCGTTTCTGGAAATTCAATAACGTTCGGGCAGATGACTTTTTGCGTGGTGGATTGCGGTGTTGTCGATCTAAGCAGCGATTAGAGAAAAACAACGTGGTGTGTTTTTGGCATCGAGTTGGGCTTGCACGGACTCGGTTAACAGGGACTACCTAGTTATTCACACGGCTATATCCAATACTTTTAAAATCGCTGCACGAATTTTTTGCTGCTTATTTTTATCAGTAATGGGCTGTAGTTGTTGGTCGGTAATGTAGAACATATCTTCGACACGGCTGCCAATGGTGGTGATTTTTGCGCTGTGTAGATGAATGTGTTGCTGCATAAAAGCGTGACCTACTTTCGACAATAATCCAGCGTGGTCGGTGGTAATGAGTTCCATAATAGTATGCCGATTGAGGGTATCATCATGAAATTTAACTTCAGTAGGAATAGGGAAATGTTGCGCTTGTCTGAGTTTTGCCTGACGATGAATATTTCTTTGTTCTTTGACCTTACCATGCAGTAGATTGGCACGCAAGTGATTACAAATATGAGTTTCTCTAAATTCTTCGGTAATGGGTTCGCCCGATTGTTCCAACACTTGAAAGCTGTTGAGTACATAGTTATTCAGAGTCGTCATGATGCGAGCATCGAGAATAGTGAGTCCGAGTTGATCGAGAGTAGCAGTACAAATAGAAAAAATACCGTCTTCGTCTTTGGCATAAACAAACACTTCAGCACTGCCATGTTGAGTTTGTTGACGTAATAATATTAAAGGCAAATCAGTTTCACTGGCGGAGGTAATGGCGATGGTATGCCATGCGATTTCGTCAGCGGCGTAGCGTAAAAAATAATCATCGGTGACGTATTGCCATAAATATTCGATAACCTCTTCGGCGATTCCTTGCTTTATTAGTAGCTCTCTGGCTTCTTGTTTGTTGTCGCGTAAGCGATCTGCAAGCGCGATAGGATTTTGTAGTCCTCGACGTAAAGCGTTGTGGGTGGAAGAATATAAACTTCTTAATAAAGCATCTTTCCACGAATTCCATAATTCGGGATTAGTAGCGCGTATATCAGCAACCGTTAGTAAGTAGAGATAATTGAGATATTCGGTACTTCCTACTTTTTGGGCAAATTCATGAATGACATCAGGGTCGCTAATATCTTTGCGTTGTGCGGTCATCGACATCACAAGATGGTAACGCACTAACCAAGTAACCAGTTTGGTATCATGCGGAGATAAATCGTGCTGATGACAGAAAGTGGCAGCAATTTCTTCACCAATCACAGAATGATCGCCGTTTTTACCTTTGGCAATATCATGAAATAACGCGGCAATGTACAGTATCTCAGGCTTGGAAATCAGCAAAAATACATCATTGCAAAAAGGCAGTTCGGTATCGTATGCGTTCAGAGCAAAGCTGCGCAAATTAGCAATTACGAATAAGGTATGCTCGTCTACGGTGTATATATGAAATAAATCATACTGCATTCGTGCCACAATATTCACAAAACTAGGAAGATAAGCGGCTAATACCCCATAACGGTTCATGCGTCTGAGTTCGTGGGTGAGTCCGCGTGATTGTCTGAGTAATTCTATAAATAAACGATTGGCGGCTTTATTTTCACGGAATGCGTCATCAATCAGTGGCAAATTTTTACGAATCAAGCGTATGGTGGTAGCTCGAATACCTTTGAGGTTTGGGTTTTGTTGCAGAATTAAGAAAATAGCTAATAGCATCAACGGTTGCCGCTCAAATATATGTTCATTAATTGCTTCCAAATAACCATTGATTGAGACAAAACAATCGTTGACAGCAATCGGATTGCTGCTGTCTTTGCCGTGTACAAAGCGTTCATTAAACAATTGCAATAACATTTCGTTGAGTCGCTCTAAGCCTTGTACAGTCTGAAAATAAAACTGCATGAACCGTTCAACATCTTGATTGTATTTATTATCTTCGGTGTTAAAGCCAAACTGTTGAGCAAGATCACGTTGATAATCAAAAATTAAGCGATCTTCGGCGCGATTGGTCAAAAGATGCAAGGCATAACGAATGCGCCACAGAACTTCTAGCGCGTCAACCAATTCTGTATATTCTGATTGCGGTAAAAAGCCGTATTTAATCAGCTCCTTAAGAGTAGATGAATTGTAATGACGTTTAAACACCCAAGCGATAACTTGCCGATCACGCAAGCCGCCAGGTCCTTCTTTGATATTAGGTTCAAGATTATAGGCAGTGTCATGGAATCGAGCATAACGCAACCGCTGTTCTTCCATTTTGGCAGCAAAAAATTTATCCGATGACCAGATTTTATCGGGTGAGGTTTCCTGTTTAAGGTGTTGATGCAGTGCCACATTGCCATAGATTAAACGACTTTCCATCAAGCTAGTCATGATGGTCTGATCCTTTAGGGCAGACTCTACGCATTGTTGAACAGTTCTAACACTTTGCCCTGGTTTTAAGCCTGCATCCCACAGAAAAGTGAAAAAATTGCTCAATGCCTCTTGATAATCGTCAGTTTCATCATTATTCAACAGAACAATAATGTCTATATCCGAATAGGGAAACAGCTCTTTTCTGCCATAACCACCCACTGCACATAAGGATAATTGTGACGCGTAGTCACCTAAATAATATTGCCAGCAACAACTCAGAATTTTATCAATAAAATTCGATTTTTCTTTCAGTAGCTTGGCAACGGAAAGATGTGGATTGAATTTTTCCCGTAACTCAGCATCTTTTTGTTTTAATAATTGCTTAATAAACAATAATAGACTGCCTTGTTTGCTAAAAAGCGAGGTATCAATGGTTTTTTTCACGGTATTCACATCTCTTCCTGCCGCAACGTTAGGATTTCATAACCGTTGGGAGTAACGAGAATGGTGTGTTCAAACTGGGCGGACAAACTACGATCTTTAGTCACAGCAACCCAGCCATCAGACAACACTTTAACCTCTTTTTTGCCCAGATTAATCATCGGTTCAATGGTCAATATCATACCAGCATCCAATATTTCACCTGTCCCTGCTTTACCGTAATGTAGCACTTGCGGCTCTTCATGAAACTTTTTGCCGATACCGTGACCACAAAATTCACGCACCACCGAATAACGATTAGTTTCGGCGTATTTTTGAATCGCATGACCTATGTCGCCAAGTCTCGCGCCTGCTTTGACTTGCTGAATCCCTAGATACATGGCTTCTTGAGTAATTTGACACAGCCGTTTGGCATGAGGACTGACTTCGCCGACATAGAACATTTTGCTGGTATCACCATGATAGCCGTCTTTAATTACGGTAATATCAATATTAACGATGTCACCTGTTTTCAGCTTTTTCTCATTGGGTATACCATGACAAACCTGCTGATTCACTGAGGTACAAATAGATTTAGGAAAACCCTTGTAATTAAGCGGCGCAGGAATAACTTTTTGCACATCCACCATGTAATTATGACAAATCAAATCCAGTTCATTAGTGGTAATTCCTGCAACCACATGGGATTCAATCATTTCTAGGACTTCGGCCGCTAATTTACCAGCAACACGCATTTTTTCAATTTCAGTTTCGGTTTTAATAATAATCATCATATTCAGAGTACGGGGTACAAAAGTCAAAGTTCAAGGTTCAAGGCACAACACAGTTTTCAATCGCTAACTCTTGAACCTCAATACCAACAATTTTAACAGAGTTCAGCATTGTATAACCCGACATTTCACAGCGGCGCGTACAAACTCCAAAACTCAGGAGTTCAAACCCTTGGTTTGCAACTTTAATCTTCATCTAAAACTAAATCTTTATAATCAGAATAATTTTTAAACTGATTAACCAAAAAATCACGCCCCTGTTTATCCATAAACTGATGAAAACTTGAAAACCGATAATCTTTTAAATTATTGGTAGTCATAAACAGTGAGTGATTTGATATTATTATAAATTTAGCCGAAATGA
>JBAXNR010000132.1:0-6718 GCA_037133675.1 Methylococcales bacterium | reverse complement strand
TGCTTCGGTGTAATAGGGATTGTCGGTTTTATCGTCACAGACCACCATCACATCACCGCGTATGCTCACTGCTATTAAGCTAAGGATTTTTCCGTTCGCCCTGAGCTTGTCGAATGGCGTGAATGGAAAAATCCGAAGTCCCAAGTTAAGCCATTCATGCTTCGACAAGCTCAACCCGTAAAATGGATAAGCGATGAAAACACACAAACAGTTGACCGAAGGACAAAGATACCATTGTTAGTAATGTACGAAAGTACGAGCGTACGCCTTGATAGATACACACACCTATAATTTATTATTAGGATGCAGTTAAAAAAGTATCGGTAGAGAACACCGACTAATCTGATGCGCCCAATCGACAGCCGTTCTTTGATTGTAACTACTCCCCCCTCTTAAAAACCAGTGCGGGGAGAGTCGCTACCAAAATGACTTTACGCTTGTCATTATGACGCTGTTTAGCCATTTTATCCGCTTGGCTGTATCGATAGCTACGCTGTCCAGTGTTGCGCCTTAGTTCAATCCCGCTCTGCCCATCCCTTTTGCAATAGTGTTCAGTGATATTTTTTGCTTCCTCATCGTTTCAATGTATTCTCTTTCTTCTTGGGTTAGATGGGTGTAGGTACTCACAATGTGCCTCGTTAGCTTTTTTTGGGTCGATGGAAACTATAGCATCTAACTCACTTTCCAAGTGTTGCACTTAATTATATGAATTCGCATTATTCTAACAATATACATTAAAACGATTGATTTTTACGATAATTAAGATATGATAGCGTTCTTTAGGAGAGGTGGCAGAGCGGCCGAATGCGGCGGTCTTGAAAACCGTTGAGGGTTGATCCCCTCCCAGGGTTCGAATCCCTGCTTCTCCGCCATTACTTGCGCGTAACTTGTTTTTAAAATGATAAGTTATTCCAACAATATTCTCATCCCTACTTCCCGCCCTACTTTGTGCGGTGGTTCGCATTGAATCTTGTTGGACAAACTACCCACAATCATCGCATTTTGATGATGGGTTAAAAGAAATAAGACTAAACCGCCGCGATTATATCAAGGCGGTTTTTTATTGTCTGCGATATTGGCAAGCGGTCAACTGTTCAGCATCACGCCACGCTATCTAAATAATCAATCATTGCTGCCGCGTGAAATAATTGCCTGTAATTACTGCTTAGTGAGTGGCACTAACGGAATATGATAACTTTCTATAATTGCTTGAATTTCAGCGGCATTATCAGTAATCAGTTTATCCAGTATCTCTTTGCGTTCTTTATCTGGTTTACGCACTCCCATTGCCATTGCAAAATCGAACTTTATGGCGGGTGTAGATTGCATGGGAATCAGACTGTAGCTATTTTCAGGGCTTTGCGCGACAACATAAGCTGCCATAGGTCCCCATAAAATAACCATATCAATTTTTTGAGCTTTTAAATCTTTGTCAATTTGCATGGCGACATTATTTTCATTGTCGCCCGACATGGACTGATAAGAAATACCTTGATCCAGTAGCCCATTTTTTTGCAACCACGTTGTTCCAGGTCCTTTATCAAACATAGCAATTTTTAATTTTTCTTGTTCTGGTAAGGGCAGGGCGGCGAGTTGTGCTGCGTCTTTAATGTCATCATAGCCACGCCCTTTGGCAATCAGCAAAACGTAAGTCGATTGATAATACGGTTTGGTGTTAAGCGTTAAATCATAGCCATCTGGCACACCAATCACCACATCACATTTAAAGTTTTTGCTATCAACTTCCATTTCATTGACAGGAGCGGTTAGGGTATTGCGAATAAAGCCAATACGTTGTGCAAACCAAGTATAGTCAACAGTTTGACCCAATTTTTTGGCAAACAATTCGGCAATTTTATTTTCAAAGCCATCTTGTTTTTGAGTGGAATAGGGTGGATTTAACGGATCAGCACAGACTTTGAATTTTTCTTCAGCGTGTGCGCTAAAAACAGTCATTACTAAATATAAACCCGCAACGAGCGGCGTAATTTTCATAGATATTTCCTTAAGGATGGCTTACATTTCTTCAATAAAGGTGTTTTCTATCGGCGTTTGTACATAGTGTTTTTTCTCATCCCAGAAATAATAATAGCCTTTGTCAGCGGTGGTTACTTTACCATTTTTAATTGTCCACGTTTTTGTTGTAGAACCGTTGGCGTAAGTGACTAAATAATCACCATCTAAAAATTCAACAACTTTTCTGGATAATTTATTTTGTTGGTCTTGTGTACAGCCTGAGAGTAAAGCTAGTACTAGGAATAATTTAATAAGTAGTTTCATAACAGATTTTAAGTTAGGGTTGGAGGTTATAGGATTAGAAAAGTATAGCATTCAGTGGATACATGATAAATTTATTACTCAATAATAAAAAATATCGCTACTATCATAAAATCGAATAAAGCCGAGGAAGTCAACATGATTAGATTAACGTATGCCAGCACCACTGACCACGATTGGACACCTGAAGAGTTATTAACCTTACTCACCGAGTGCCAAACCAATAATGCAGCTAATAACATTACAGGCATTCTACTCTATGCGCATGAAACCTTTTTCCAAGTCTTGGAAGGCGAAGAGAGTGTAGTCAATAAAATCTATGAAATAATAGAAAAAGACAAGCGGCACAAGGATTCTACCATTATCGAAATGGAGCACATCAAGGAACGCGCTTTTCCCTATTGGAGCATGGGATTTGAAAAAATAGACATTGATAATATTCATAACATCAAAGGGCTGAATGATTTTTTTGCCAAGGATTTCACGCCATTTGGCTTTTCCACGCACAAAAATATCGTTGCTCCGTTGTTGGCGCATTTGCGTAGTCGGTTGATTAAACAAGTTAGTGTGCCTACGCATGAAGAATTACCGATGACTCATGAAGACCCTTTTATACAGTTTTTACACCGTACCATCCGTGCAGGTGTTAAGTTTATGGCGTTGTTGATGGTGGTGGTAATACTGTTCGGCATCGGCGATATTGTGTTTGTGTTGTATGAAAAACTGGCTGAGCCCCCTGTTTTTCAACTGACGAGTAATGAATTATTAGAAACCTTTGGCGCGTTTATGGCGGTGTTAATCGCCATCGAAATTTTCCTCAACATCACCTTGTATATTCGCAGTGATGTCATTCCCGTCAAACTCGTGGTAGCCACCGCGCTTATGGCGATTTCTCGAAAAATTATTGTTTTCGATTACAAACACATCGATGCTAGTTATGTTAGTGCTTCGGCATTAGTCGTAGTGGCATTAGGTCTTACTTATTGGTTAATACAAAAACATGACTAAGTTAAAAATTCCTGTCGGTATCAGTAGCTGGTTCGCCGCTTGCCCTATCCAGTTCTGCTTGGCTTGGGTGGATTAGCGATTTCATGGGGTTAAGGATAGTTGAGATTAGGGGCTGAGTAGTTACGTTTTAGCGAGCTATCCATATATTATTATTTGATATACAATCAAATTTTGCGTAACTTATTGAAGTTGGACTTGATGATGACTATCGACTTAAAATCCCGAAACTTTAGGCAAGCCCTATTTCTAATTTTCAGCATAACTGGACTGCTATTTTTTTCCGACACAATTTTCGCGCATGAGCGCTGGATTTTATCACCAGAACAAATTGATAATTGGAATTCCAAGCAGCGACCAGATATTTTCTCTCAATTTTCACCCCTCAATCTGAGTATGATTTCGGTGTTTTCAGTATTCATCATCGGATGGGTATGGCTGGGCTTTACTGGAGCTCGTGAGTTATTTCCAGATTTGCAGGCAAAATTAGCGTCGTATGGGGATCATGTTCCCCGTATTTTACGGGTTTGCCTTGCGTGGATTTTATTATCATCGGCTTTAGGTGCTGAACCACGCTTTGGGATATTGCCGTTTACCGCACCCACATTTTTAGCACCGGATCTTGACCTAAGTCAGCTAGGCTCTGAGTGGGCTTGGTTACGTTGGGCTGAAGTTGTTTTAGGTCTGACTATTCTTTTTGGTATTTATGTACGATTATTTGCGTTTCTACTCATTATATTAAGTTGTTTGGGTGGTTATCTTTATGGCGAGGCCATACTTGCTTATGCGGGTGCTATAGTCGGAGCCAGTATTTATCTGGTGCTGCAAGGTTCTGGCAGGCATTATTTGCCTTTGCCGACTCCAGTCTTATTTCATGGCATACAGACTTGGCTTGCGGAACAGCCACGGCAGCGGGCTCAAGCCATTATGCGTATTTTGACAGGTACAACATTATTGTACCTTGGGGTGTTTTTTAAAGTGATGCAGCCCAATCTTTCGATTGGTATTATTACCCACTACCAATTACCCATCCTGTCAGTCAATCCAGAGGCTTTTACACTGGTGATGGCTCTGGTTGAAGTAAGTGCTGGGATTTTGATGATAGCTGGCGTTTTATTACGTCCCTTGTCATTATTTTTAATCTCGGCATTTTCTATATTTGCCTTGTTATTGCCAGAAACACCGACTGAGCATATTCTTTTTTATGGGGTTGTTTTATCCTGTCTTGTCAATTCTGCTGGTCATTTACGGAGACCGATACCCAGAGATAAAGCCGCTCATATCGTGATTGTAGGGGGAGGGCTTGCTGCCCTACAAACCGCTATCAAAATTGAAAGGCTTATTGGTGAATACTCCAATGTCAGGATTACGTTACTACATGAGCAGGCGAATTTTTTGTTTGCACCCTTTTTACCAGAAGTGATTGGCGGTACCGTTCAACCTGGCAATGTGGTCAATCCGTTTCGGCGTATTATTCAGCAGACTAATGTGGTTGTGGGGCATTTGGAGTCTATTGATGAGACCGCACAAAAAGTTATAGCAAGGCGAAAAAACAACGAGATTATCGAGCTACAGTACGATAGCTTAATCGTTGCACTTAATCAAAAGTCGAACCGTTCCAGTATCTCTGGCATGATGGCTCATGCTTGTTCCATTGATTCAGTAGCAGATGCACTTCGCATCAGGCAGCGTGTACTTGATTTAGTCGAGGAAGCGGAGTTTGCTAATGATCCAGATGAGCAAGTTCGTTTACTCACTTTTGCCATCTTGGGTGGTGGGGAATCAGCCTCGGCAATAGCCGTCGAAGTCAGTCAAATACTGCGGGCTGCCGAATCTTCTTACTCCGTGTTACGACAGTCAGGTTGGCAGGTACATCTTTTTGATGAGTTGGGGCAGCATCGATCTGATTTTGAGAAAAAAATAACTCAAAAGCGAGCTAAACTTTTAAAAAAAGCAGGGGTTATCGAACATCTGGAAGACCAAATTACCAGTATTACCCAGAGAGACCTGTTTTTTTCCAGTGGACAGAGTCAGTCAGTGGGGCTTGTAATAAACGCGTCTTTGACGCTACCTACCATTCCTTTTAAGCAACGTGGCAATTTGAACTGGCCGTTTGCAATTAACGATGAGCTGCGTTTGCAAACATTTGAGAATATCTGGATAACAGAAACGAGTCAGAGTCTTGACCATACCCAATTTTCTTTCACCGATGATCTGGTCGATTTAGGCTATAGTGCGGGCTTTAACGCTTGGGCTAATACGCAAGGCTATTCGCCCCGCCCATTTAAAAAACACCATCATCTTGTTCAACCCTACAACATGGGGCAATATTCTTTGTGTTGCCTAGGGTGGTTTATGGTTAGCGGAAAGCCTGCCTGGTTTGTTTCTCGTCTGATTAATTTATTATCAGTACCTGGATTGGAAAGAAATTTACGCCTTATTATTGACTGGTTTCTAGTGTTGGCTTTTCGTAACGATATTGCTGTTTTGGCACAAGCACCTTCTGCACATTTACAAAGATCGCACTTTAAAGCTGGCGATGAAGTTTTTCATCAGGGTAATGCTGGAGAAACAGCCTATGCAGTCGATTCAGGTCGTTTAAAAGTGATTCAGGATGGTCGTAAAATCAGGGAGCTAAGCTCTGGCGATTATTTTGGAGAAATTATGCCCACTCATCAAAATAGACGCGTGGAAACCGTTCAATGTATTACCGACTGTGAATTGAAGCTTATTTCTCAAGAAGATCTTAAAGCTTTGATTAAAAGTGGTTGGCTAATGGGCAAGGCTGTTCGCAATCTAAGTGACTATCAGGCAGTGGAGGAAAAATCTAGGTTTTCGCTGGGTATAAAGCGACTTACCTATGTGAGTAAAGTGAATGCAATACTTGATGAGGAAGCTATCATTGAGATAGGGCGCATATCGAGTGAGAACAATAGAAAGAGAGATGTAACGGGTGTTTTGATCTCGGTGCGAGATTATTTTTTTCAGGTTCTTGAGGGAGAAGAGGCGATTATCGACCAGTTGGTAGAAAAAATTAGCCGAGATCCACGGCATAATGAAATAACCATACTCAGTTCAGAGACTGGCTGTGAAGAGCGTCTTTTTACAGATTGGGGTATGAAAACGGTGGCACTTAGTGAAAGTAACGACCTTATGCTGTTGGCTATTGGGATGATGCTACAAAATATAGCTCAGTCCTATAATACCATTGGTCGCTATACTCAACCAGCTCTGCTTAAATACTTAATGGAAGGTATTAATCCTTTAACCATTCCAGTCAAAAGTATGCAAAAAATTGTCGTCTCTGGCAGCATGACCGATTTTTCAGAACTGTCAAAGTGCTTTGTTTTGGAGGAGCAGGTTAATGCGGTTAATAGTTATTTGGAAATTTGTACAACCTCATTTATTGAATATGGGGGGCAAGTCGCAAAATATG
>JBAXNR010000131.1:0-7663 GCA_037133675.1 Methylococcales bacterium | reverse complement strand
AGTGGTAAGTATTAAGCCAATTGATAATAGTCAAACAACGGTGGATGATGAAATTGCTTTTGATATGTATGATTTTGATGACAATGAATTATTAAAGCCAAGTGCAGAGGCAAGTGTCGAGTCAATTGATAATAGTCAAACAACGGCGGATGATGAAATTACTTTTGATATATATGATTTTTATGATACTGAAGTAAAGCCAAGTGCAGAGGCAAGTGTGGAGTCAATTGATAATAGTCAAACAACGGCGGATGATGATGAAATTACTTTTGATATATATGATTTTTATGATGCTGAAGTAAAGCCAAGTGCAGAAGCAAGTATGAAGTCAATTGATAATAGTCAAACAACGGCGGATGATAAAATTACTTTTGATATGTATGATTTTGATGATGAACTACTATCTGATTTTTATGATACTGAAGTAAAGCCAAGTGCAGATAATAATACACAAGGTCGTAGATAGTGTGAGCGCACACGATTACCCACAACTCTCCCAATCTTCCAATACTGTAAGACACAAGAACTAATAAACCAATGATGATACAAGGTTGGGTTGGCTTATCACCAACCCAACATACGTTTATAGCTTACTTTCCAGCCGCAGTCGCCTCAGGGACTTCAATTAAGTGACCTGTTTTTACATGATAAACATAACCATAAATAGGAATATCCGAAGGTACTAACGGATGCGATTTAATCCGCACCACATCTTCCAATACACTTTCTGCCTGATCTTTAATCGTTAGCCAATTAATGTATTTGCCCTCAGTCGAACCACCACCTTCACAGCAATCATGCCAACCTTCTGAATCAACTGAAGCGGTTTTTAAGCTGCTCGCCAGTAAGTCTGACATAATTTCATTGTCAAAAGTTTCCATACCACAGTCAGTATGGTGAATCACAAACCATTCACGCGTACCTAATAACTTATAAGAAATCACCAGTGAACGGATTGCATCATCACTGGCACGTCCACCTGCATTGCGAATAACGTGCGCATCACCTTCTGATAAACCCGCATATTTTGCTGGGTCTAGCCGTGCATCCATACAGGTTAAAATAGCAAATTGCCGCGCAGGTGGCATGGCTAAATTACCTTTATCAAACCCCGCCACATAGTCACGATTAGCACTTAATACTTCGTTTAATATTTTTGTCATTGCTCACTCCTCAGTGTTTTTATAATTGACCGCACTCGTTCTTATACCAATCAAGACAGTCGGTTTATAGTATCACGGTTGCAAGTTTGAGTTAAGTATTTGCATATCGTTTTATTAGCACACTATGCTTTAGTCATCTCAGGTAAAATGCCTATTTTTTGCTTTGGGCGTGTCATGCGTATTCATTTATTGTCAACTCAATTGATAAACCAGATTGCAGCGGGTGAAGTGGTGGAAAGACCGTCTACCGTTGTCAAAGAGCTGTTAGAAAACAGCTTTGATGCAGGTGCGACCCACATCACTGTTGAAATAGAGCAAGGTGGCACACGGCTAATAAAAATCAGGGATGATGGCTGTGGCATTGTTAAAGAAGATTTGCCGTTAGCGTTATCACGTCATGCCACTAGCAAAATCAGCGTGTTACAGGATTTAGAACAGGTTACTAGCATGGGTTTTCGTGGCGAGGCGTTACCCAGCATTAGCTCAGTTGCCAGATTGACGCTAATTTCACGCATTGCCGATACTGCGTGTGCGTGGCGCGTTAGTGCTGATGGCTCGGAGCAACACGCCGATCCAGAACCTGATCCACACCCACAAGGTACTACCGTTGAAGTACGCGATTTGTTTTATAATACTCCCGCACGGCGTAAATTTTTAAAAACCGAAAAAACTGAATTTACCCATATTGAATCGTTGTTGCAAAAACTGGCGTTGAGTCGTTTTCATATTGGCTTCACCCTAACGCACAATCAAAAAGAAATACTCAAACTCAAACCTGCCAATAGTGTAGCGGAACAAGAATACCGTGTGGCGGCTATTTGTGGAACTGAGTTTATTAATAACGCGGTGTATTGTGATGTTGCTGCGTCAGGCTTGCATTTAACAGGCTGGGTAAGTTTGCCGACTTATTCCCGCAGTCAGGCAGATATGCAGTTTTTTTATGTCAATGGGCGTTTAATTCGCGATAAATTAGTGTCTCATGCCATTAAACAAGCCTATCAAGATGTGTTATTTTCAGGACGGCATTCGATTTTTGTATTGTATCTTAGCCTAGACCCTAATTTAGTCGATGTGAATGCCCACCCTGCCAAGTTAGAAGTTAGATTTAGAGAAGGGCGTTTAGTCCATGATTTTTTATTCAGTGCCTTGCATCGCTCATTGGCAAAGCTAAGACCTGAGACGAGTGCTAGTAAAAACGACAGCACAAGTCCCGCGTACTTATTACCAAAAAGCACCGCGCCAAGCTTTCCACATTATCCTAAAGAACAAGCGACATTACCATTTACCGTCGCAGAAACCTTACACGCTTATTCACTTTTGCACCCTATAGACGAGCAAGTAACAGAATCACCTCCGCCTAACCAAAGCATTCCACCCCTAGGTTTTGCTATCGCCCATTTGCACGATATTTATATATTGTCGCAAACTGCCAATGGCATGGTACTGGTCGATGCTCATGCCGCCCATGAGCGCGTTATTTATGAACGCCTAAAACAGCACTATCAACAGGGTGCAATCCCCAATCAGCCTTTATTATTACCGATTAAAATCAAGGTGACTGCGGCAGAAGCCGACTTAGTTGAACAACAGCAAGAATTTTTTATGTCACTAGGCTTTGAACTATCGCGATCAGGCGCTGAGTCGATAGTATTACGCGCCAGCCCTGCGTTATTAGCAGGAACGGATGTAGCTGGATTGATTGCCGATGTATTAGCCGACATAAAAACTCAAGGTATGAGTAGCCGCATACAAACCCAGTCTAACGAGCTATTGGCAACAATGGCGTGTCATGGTTCAGTAAGAGCCAATCGACATTTAACTATCACAGAGATGAATGCCTTGTTGCGCGATATGGAACAAACCGAACGCAGCGGACAATGCAATCACGGCAGACCAACGTGGATAGAATTAACCAAACAAGAGCTGGATAAGTTTTTCTTGCGTGGTCAATGAGTCCAGAATCAACAATCATGATTTTTAACCGCCTTTACTATCAATAAATTGTGTGAAAATCGCACTCATCTTAATTTTATGAATCCGTCTATTATGCAAAACTTCCCACCCGCCATTTTTTTAATGGGGCCTACTGCGTCAGGCAAAAGTGCGTTAGCCGTACAATTAGCACACGCACTCAACGGTGAAATTATTAGCGTGGATTCTGCGTTAGTGTTTAAAGGCATGGATATAGGTACGGCAAAACCTACGCTGGAACAAAGACAGGGTATTGTTCATCATTTAATCGATATTATTGAACCTAATGAGGTTTTTTCTACTGGGCAGTTTAGAAACCAAGCTCTCTCGCTGATGGCTGATATTAACCAACGCGGCAAACTACCGATTTTAGTCGGCGGCACAATGCTGTATTTCAATGCCTTAAGTCATGGTTTAGCTGAATTACCGCCCGCCGATGCTGTGATTCGTGCGCAACTTGACCTAGACTTAATGGAATTGGGCAAAGAAGCATTACATCAACGCTTGGCTCTGGTTGACCCCGAAGCTGCTGCGCGTATTCATCCAAATGATCCGCAACGGGTACAGCGGGCGTTGGAAGTGTACGCGCTTAGTGGCAAGTCACTCACGTCATTTTTTACCGCTGAACCTACGCAAGTTCTGCCTTATCGAGTCATTAAACTGATTATCGCGCCATCAGATCGTAAAATTTTGCACAGCGTAATTGCCGAGCGTTTCATGGGTATGCTACAGCAAGGTTTTATCGAGGAAGTCGAAGCTCTTTATCGACGGGGGGATTTAAACGAAACCATGCCCGCTATCAGAGCCGTCGGTTATCGGCAAGCATGGTCTTATTTGCAAAACGACATCGACAAAGCCACGATGACAGAAACCGCAATTATTGCCACACGGCAATTGGCAAAACGGCAATTTACTTGGTTACGCAAAGAAACCGACGCACTGTATTTTGAGACAGGGCAAGTGGATTTATTAACGGAGGTGTTGGCGGCACTGGCACTCCTAGCATAATAAAATTTTAGTAAGGGACGTGATGCAAAAACTACCGATAACACTTTATCGTAACGAGCAAATCAGAGAACTGGATCGAATCGCTATTCACGAATACGATATCGCAGGTTTTGAGTTAATGAGTCGTGCGGGTGATGCGCTGTTTCAACAGCTCACTCGATTATGCCCCGCTGTGCAATCGGTCGCGGTGTTTTGTGGGATGGGTAATAACGCGGGAGATGGCTATATTGTCGCAAACTTATTACTTAACGCTGGGCTTAGTGTCTGTGTTTACAGTGTTGCCAATACCTGCCAATTAAAGGGTGACGCGCTAACCGCTTACCAGCATTATGCTGCCGCCCACGGCAAAATTATTCACTATCAAACCAAAGTAAAGTTAACTGCCGATGTGATTGTCGATGCTTTGTTTGGTTCAGGATTAAATAAAGCTGTTACGGGGCTGTATGCCAATGCTATTGCAACCATCAATCAAAGCGGTGCGTTTGTGCTGGCAGTGGATATTCCCTCAGGTTTAAACGCGGATACAGGTAATGTAATGGGGGTTGCTGTGAAAGCAAATGCTACCGTGACTTTTATCGGCTTAAACCAAGGTTTATTCACAGGGCAAGCCGCAGATTATTGTGGCGATATTATCTATGAATCTCTTGCTATTCCCGATGCAGTATTAACAATGCAAGTTCCTTCAGCGATGCGTGTTATTCACCAGCCTTTGCCAAGACGGTTACGCTATACCCATAAAGGCAGTTATGGTCATGTGTTGATTATTGGCGGTGAACTCGGTTATCTAGGCGCGGCACGTTTAGCAGGTGAAGCGGCATTGCGTGTGGGTGCGGGTTTGGTGAGTGTTGCAACGCGTAGTAGTCATGCAGGCTTGATGACTATCAATCGACCAGAGCTGATGTGTCATGGCGTGGAAACTGGCGAACAATTAATGCCGCTGTTAGCCAAAGCCAGTGTGATCAGTATTGGCACAGGATTAGGACAAAGTGACTGGGCAATTGAGCTATTAATAACCGCTGTATTAGCCACGCAAAAACCGCTCATCATCGATGCTGATGCTTTAAATCTATTGGCGTGTAATCCTATCACTAATTCAAACTGGATTTTAACCCCGCATCCTGCCGAAGCCGCACGCTTGTTACATTGCACAACGGCTGACATACAACAAGACCGTTTTGCCGCTGTCTCAGCACTGCAAGCAAAATACCACGGCGTAGCTATTCTAAAAGGTAGTGGGTCATTGATTGCCAGTAATAAAACTATAGCGGTATCGAATACAGGTAACGCAGGCATGGCTTCAGGTGGTATGGGAGATGTGTTGACGGGTGTATTAGCGGGTTTAGTCGCGCAAGGTTTAAGCCTTGAACAAGCGGCTCAACAAGGTGTTTTTTTGCATGGATTAGCTGCCGATAAAGCCGCACTAGCCGATGGTGAACGCGGCTTATTAGCCAGTGATTTAATGCCCTATCTTAGACGAGGAATGAATGAATAAATATTTAGCATCCACTGAAGCCACTGAACAGTTTGGCGCGGCTTTATGGACAATTCTACCTGAAACAGGGGTGATTTTTTTACAAGGTGAATTAGGCGCGGGTAAAACCACGTTAGTACGCGGATTTTTACGCGGCGCAGGTTTTATGGGCGCGGTTAAAAGCCCAACGTTTACGCTAGTCGAAGAATATAACTTAGGCGAACGCAAAATTTTTCATTTTGACTTATACCGCTTAAGTGATCCTGAAGAGCTGGAATGGATAGGTATTCGTGATTATTTTTCAAAAAATTGCCTGTGTTTTATCGAATGGGCAGAGCGCGGTATAGGTTTCTTACCTACCCCAGATGCCGTTATTTCCTTGGCTGTTCAAGGCTTAGGACGCAATCTGACCTTGGAGTCCTTAGCAGAGAATTAAAAAAAGTAAATGTCATTTGTTGAAAAACAATAACATACTGCTATAATCTAATCTAAATTATTACTTTGTGGATTGTAGCCATGAGAAATCACTGGAAAGGCTTGCTTGTCTTTGGATTACTATCGTTGTCCGTGCCAAGTCATGCGCAACAAGTCGATATTAGTTCATTACATTACGCGCAGGCAGCAAAGCAGACGCGACTTATCTTTGATGTCAGTGCCTCGCCTAAGCATCGTGTTTTTGTGCAGAACAATCCATCACAGCTAGTTATAGAGATTAAAAATGCCAACTTGGCGCAAGTTTTAAGTCAGCCTAGCGTAAATCATCCACTATTTACAAAAATACACGTTTTAGAAAAAACCAAAGATAATTTACGCATCGCTGTTGATTTAAAAAAACCAGTCACCGCAAAAAATTTCTCGCTAAGTTCTAATAATAAAACGGAACACAAACTAATCATTGATTTGATTAATAAAGACACGGTAGTAGAAACCGTTGCTAAAAAAGTAACACCAGTTGTTAGCAAAAAAGAGGAATTAGCGGCTAAACCAACACCAGAAATCGACAATAAATCCGCTGCCAGTGAAGCTAGCAACCAACAACCTGCTAAAAAAGAAGCAGTAGAGCGCAAAGTTGCACCTGTTCTGCACACAGAAGAACCGTCTACTATGTTAGCGTTGTTTAGTCACTCAGATGACAAATCAAGCAAATTACAAAAAGCCACGCAACAAGCCTCTGGTAAACATGACAAAATTGTCGTTGCCATTGATGCAGGTCATGGTGGTGATGATCCAGGTGCGCATGGAACGCAAGGTACAGAAGAAAAACAAGTTGTGTTTGCTATCGCCAACAAACTGGCAAAGCTCATTAATGCGCAGCCCGACATGAAAGCGGTCATGATACGCAAAGGTGATTACTACGTTGGACTGAGAAAAAGAATGGATATTGCCAGAGCGGCAAAAGCAGATTTATTTATCTCCATTCATGCCGATGCGTTTCAAGATACCACCGTTAAAGGCTCATCGGTTTATGTACTGTCACGCAGTGGCGCGTCCAGTGAAGCTGCGCTTTGGTTAGCAAAAAGTGAAAACGCATCAGACTCCATTGGTGGCGTAAGTTTGGAAGATAAAGAAGATGTGTTAGCCTCGGTATTACTGGATTTATCACAAAGTGCCACTGAAGAAGCCAGTGTCGATGTTGCCAAAAGTGTGTTAAAAAACTGCCGTGCAGTGGGTGAAATACACAAAGACGAGGTACAAAAAGCGGGCTTTATGGTACTCAAATCACCAGATATTCCTTCTATTTTGGTAGAAACCGCCTTTATCTCTAATCCAAGTGAAGAAGTAAATTTATTAAATACTGAATATCAAATCAGAATGGCGGATGCTATTTTTAATGGTGTGCGTGATTATTTCAAACTGCCAGTCCCTGCTGATACTAAAGTTGCCGCGTTATAGCATAGGAGTAAAATAGCTTTAGCTGTTTTACTCCTATAGTTTATAGCCTATTTTTAAATAATGAACTATTTTCCCGCTCCTCCCAGTGCTGAAAATAACTACCTATAGCTAACCGCCAATAAAATGATCATTAAAAGCACTGTTTGAAAAGCTCATC
>JBAXNR010000130.1:0-7849 GCA_037133675.1 Methylococcales bacterium | reverse complement strand
TTTTGATATTCCGCATTTAGCCAGTTATGCGGAAAAATTCGTCGATAAAGAATAACGTTTTAATCCTCGTAAGTTGGGGTTGTTTCTTCACCCCAATTTACGATGGTATGACAATAGACAATTCATTAAGGAAAAATCAATGAAACGTACACTCCAGTATTCGTTCTTGTTAATTGCTTTGTTACTAACAACTTCCGCTTACAGTGCAGAAAAAGCCAGTGAACAACGACTTGATGAGGTTGCACAGCGTGGTTCTCATGTAATGCCTTTTAATTTGGAACAAACAACCCATGTCTTTTCTAAAACAGAAAAAGGTGGTGTGCAACAGGTTATCGCTAAAGACCCTGCTAATACCGAGCAAATTAAATTAATACGCGAACATTTAACCAAGATTTCTCATGAATTTCAGCAAGGTGATTTTTCTAATCCTGCAAAAATTCATGGTGAATCCATGTCTGGTTTGGATGAATTACGCAAGGCAAAGATTGGACAAATTAATGTTGTGTATAAAGAATTACCTGATGGTGCAGAGATTGATTATTCAACTGAGTTACCGATCTTGATTAATGCGATTCATCAATGGTTTGACGCTCAATTAAGTGACCACGCTCGCCATGCTATTTCTGGATCTTCTAATCATCAAATGCACCATAAATAATTAGGTAACAGATTTAAACAATAGCACACTCCAATATGCGCTTTTAAAGCGAGGGGAAATTCAATGTCTTGCGATATTACCGCCTTTAGTATCAGTTGTTTATTGATGCTGATTTATTATCTCTACCTAAAAAGACGTACACGTCGTACACCTAATTCGAGTGTACACGCCGTCAATGCAATGATTAGGGAACGCTGGGTAATGATGATAATGAGCAGCGGCAAGCTGGAGATTCTTGCCATTCAAACCTTGCGTAACTCAGTGATGGCAGCCAGTTTCATGGCGACAACGGCGATGTTATTAATCATTGGCGTGTTAAATCTGGGCGAAAAAATTGGACAGTGGGCTGAAAATTTGCATTCTTTACTCTCGTTTTGTCAGGCATCAAATGAATTATGGCAAATAAAGCTGGGGCTATTACTATTGAGTTTTGCGATTGCCTTTTACTATTTTGCGATGGCAATACGCTTTTTTAATCATGTCGGCTATATGATTAATCTGCCATTCGATGCGTCAACTGACCAAGCGTTATATCAACAAACCTGCGCTTATTTGAATAAAGCAGGTAGCTATTACACCTTTGGTATTCGAACTTTTTTTTTTGGTTTACCCATTATTTCGTGGTTTTTCGGAGCCTATTTTTTGGTTTTTTTGACCGTGTGCCTGATTGCAGGGCTTACTGTGCTGGACAAAGTGCCAAACCAATCGGCTGCTAAAAACTAATATCCCTAATGTGTTGTGTTATGCACATAAAACCACTTTTTCTTTAAATCTTAGGTCTTAATTCATTGTAATGTTTGATAACACTTCCTCTCTAGTTCGTTTTTTACCGATCATCGATTGGCTAAAAACGTATCGCCGCCAAGATTTTTCTGATGATTTGTTTGCGGGTGTTATTACGGCTATTCTGCTCGTCCCCCAAGGTATTGCCTACTCCATCTTAGCGGGTTTACCGCCACAACTGGGGCTTTATGCCAGTATTTTACCGCCAATTATGTACGTCTTATTTGGCACCAGTCGGACATTATCAGTCGGTCCCGTGTCGATTGCCGCGATTATGATTGCCAGTGCGTTAACTGCACCTGCTATCACCGCCTTAGGCAATCCCGTACAAAGTGCGTTAGTGTTATCGCTGGAAAGCGGAGTAATAATGCTATTAATGGCTGGGTTACGCATGGGTGGTTTAGTGAATTTTATCAGCCATCCTGTATTAACAGGCTTTACCAGCGGCGCAGCATTATTAATTATAGGTAATCAGTTACCGCAAACACTGGGTTTAAAAACCCCTGCTTGTGGCATCGATGTTGCTTGCTATACAACTTATCTACAAGGTTTTAATAGTACTACGCTCTTGCTGAGCATCAGTGCATTAGCTCTATTGTTATTATTCAGTCAGTTATTGCCAATGATGTTGAAAAAAATGGGCGTAAAACTAGCAATCATTACCGCTGTTAGCAAATGTGGACCGTTATTGACTGTCGTGCTTGCTACAATTGCAGTTAGCTTGCTCACTAATAGTGGGCAGTCTATCGCCGTGGTTGGTGTTGTTCCTTCTGGTTTTCCTGAATTAAGCATTGACTTGCTAAGCTACACCTTAGGACAACGCGGGCAATTATTACTGCCTTATGCTGGCTTTATTGCCTTAATCGCTTACGTTGAAAGTGTCGCCATTGCTAAAGTCACCGCTAATTTACGCGGCGAAAAAATCATCCCTAATCAGGAATTAGTCGGCTTAGGTTTGGCAAATATTGCCTCTGCATTGTCAGGTGGAATGCCTGTTGCTGGTGGTTTTAGTCGCACAATGGTCAATTTTGCCGCAGGAGCGCGTACTCAAATGGCGATGCTGATAGCGGCGACATTATTAGCCGTAGCGGTGATGTTTTGCAGCCCATGGTTTACTCATATTCCCAAAGCCGCCTTGGCAGTGATTATTTTAGTTGCCATCACCCCTTTAGTGAAAATCAAAAATATTCGCCACACTTGGGCTTATGATCGTGGCGATGGCATTGCCGAACTTGTCACCTTACTGGGAGTGCTGATATTAGGCATCGAAGAAGGCATCATGCTAGGGATTATGTTTACCATTGCCAGCCATTTACGCAAAACCAGTCAGCCACATATTGCCGTGGTGGGACGCGTCCCCGACACTGAACATTACCGCAATATCAAACGTCATCATGTTGAAACATGGAATCACTTATTATTAATTCGTATCGATGAAAATCTGACCTTCGCCAATATCAACTACATCGAAGAATTTTTAGCAACCGAATTAAAGCATCAACCCAACACTAAACACATCGTGCTGATTTTTACCTCTGTCAGTGACATCGACACTACCGCCCTAGACGCGTTGGAAAGCTTAAATCAGGCATTACAAGCGACGGGGAAAACCCTCAATATTTCCGAAGCCAAAGGACCTGTGTTGGACAAATTGTACAAAACGGATTTCTTGCAGCAACTCACGGGGCAGGTATTTTTTCGCACAGAAGATGCGGTTAAACAATTGGGATAGTGTCGTTGTCTTTCATTCGTAGGTTGTGTTAGGCGATAGCCGTAACCCACACATAACTTACAAAAGTGTGGCAACGGTATAAAAATTTTATTAGGAGAGTGTAATGATTTCAGAAGCAGTAGTGGATTTATCGCGTTGGCAATTTGCTGCCACGTCGTTATATCATTTTTTATTCGTGCCATTAACGTTGGGCTTGTCGTTTTTATTAGCGATTATGGAATCCACTTATTTAATGACAGGGCGAGAAATATACAAAGACATGACCCAATTTTGGGGCAAGTTGTTTGGTATTAATTTTGCGTTAGGCGTGGCGACAGGCTTGACGATGGAATTTGAATTCGGCATGAACTGGTCGTATTTTTCGCATTATGTCGGTGATGTATTTGGCGCACCACTAGCAATTGAAGGCTTAATGGCGTTCTTTTTAGAAGCCACTTTTGTTGGTTTATTCTTTTTTGGCTGGGATAAATTAAAAAAATGGCAACATTTAATTGTCACTTGGTTGGTTGCGTTTGGCACAAATTTATCCGCGTTATGGATTCTGGTTGCGAATGGTTGGATGCAAAATCCAGTCGGTGCAGAGTTCAATTATGAAACTATGCGTATGGAAATCAGCCATTTCCCTGATTTAATCTTTAACCCTGCCGCACAAGTCAAATTCGTTCATACCGTTGCCGCAGGTTATACCACTGCCGCCGCGTTTGTGCTGGCTATCAGTGCTTATTATATGCTCAATGGGCGTGATGCCGCGTTTGCCCGCCGTTCTTATACCATTGCCGCTGGTTTTGGTTTAGCCGCGTGTTTATCGGTGATTGTATTGGGTGATGAAAGCGGTTATACCGATGGTGAGGTACAAAAAGCCAAGCTAGCAGCGATTGAAGCCGAATGGCATACCGAAGCACCGCCCGCCGCGTTTACTGTCATTGGTTTTCCTAATCAGGAAACGATGGAAACCAGTTATGCAATCAAAATTCCGTGGGTATTGGGTTTAATCGGTACACGTTCTTTTAATGAACCGATTACGGGCTTATCGGAAATTTTGGATAAAAACCGTGTTCGAGTGCGTGATGGTATGAAAGCTTACGGCTTATTACAAACCTTACGCGCAGGTGATAAAAATCCAGCCACTATCGCCGAGTTTAATCGTTATAAAAAAGACTTGGGCTATGGAATGTTACTGAAACGCTACACTGAAAAAGTCGTCGATGCCACAGATGCACAAATCGAATTAGCCGCACAATATTCAATACCCAGAGTTGTGCCGTTATTTTGGACATTCCGCATCATGGTAGGCTGTGGCTTTATCATGTTAGGCGTGTTTATCTGGGCAATGTTTGCCAGTTCTATGTGTAAATGTCGGCAAACAACGTTATTAAAATGGAGTTTATACACCTTGCCCTTGCCTTGGATTGCCTGTGAAATGGGTTGGTTAGTCGCTGAATTGGGGCGGCAACCGTGGACAATTGCCGAAATATTACCGACTTTTTTAAGCACGTCTTCCTTAAGCGAATGGGATTTATACATCAGCCTGTCTGGCTTTATCGCCATATACACCACATTTTTAGCCATTGAGATGTTTTTAATGCTGAAATTTATTAAATTAGGCCCAAGCAGTCTGCATAAAGGGCGTTACCATTTTGAAATTGCCGAACAAACAGAAGAGGTGAGCCATGTTTGATTATGAAATCCTACGCTGTATTTGGTGGCTGTTTTTAGGTGTGTTATTAATCGGTTTTGCCATTACAGGCGGCTTTGATTTAGGCGCGGCGATTTTATTACCGTTCTTGGGTAAGACCGATACCGAACGGCGCGTTATCATTAACACCGTTGGCGCGACATGGGAAGGCAATCAAGTCTGGTTAGTCACCGCTGGCGGCGCGTTATTTGCCGCCTTTCCTATGGCTTATGCGGTGTCATTTTCGGGCTTTTATCTGGCTTTGTTGCTGACACTATTTGCCTTGATAATTCGTCCAGTAGGTTTTGATTATCGCAGTAAATTACCTAGCGAAAAATGGCGCGGTAACTGGGATATAGCCCTGTTTGTTGGTGGCTTTGTACCTTCGTTAATTTTCGGTGTGGCATTCGGTAATTTATTGCAAGGTGTACCGTTTCATTTTGATAACGATATGCGGGTATTTTATGACGGCAGTTTTTGGGCGTTGCTCAATCCGTTTGCGATTGTGGCAGGTCTGCTCAGTGTCGCCATGATTATCATGCACGGCGCGGTCTTTTTACAGCTTAAAACCGAAGGCGATATTCAACAACGCAGTGAAAAAGTCGTCATGATAGCGGCGATTGCTACGCTGGTTATTTTTGCGTTGGCGGGTGTGTGGGTAGCGAATATTGACGGTTATGCCATTACCTCCACCGTGTTACATGATGCACCGTCCAATCCCTTGAAAAAAGTGGTCGAAAAAACCGCTGGTTTATGGATGGCGAATTATAAACAGTATCCGTTGTTAATCCTCGTACCCAGTTTGGGTTTTGCGGCAGGAACGCTCACGATTTTACTGTCCAAAAAACAGTATTTAAAATCCGCGTTTGTCACCAGCTCGTTGACTTTAGCCTCGGTGATTTTAACCGCTGGCGTATCGATGTTTCCGTTTTTAATGCCCGCCAGTGTGAGCATCAATCATTCCTTAACCATCTGGGATGCCAGTTCCAGCCATACGACTTTAGCGATTATGTTTTGGGTTACGCTGATTTTCTTACCCATTGTGCTGATTTATACCAGTTGGGTGTTTCGGGTATTGTCGGGCAAAATCACCCTCGCGCACATTCAAAACAACGATCACACCGCTTATTAGGAGACACTCATGTGGTATTTTACTTGGATATTAGGCTTATTACTGGCGTGTTCTTTAGGCATTCTGCACATCCTGCGTTTTGAAGCACAGGAAACTTTTGAGAAAGAACACATACCGCTAGACCCCGTGACGCGCCTGTTCACCAAAGACGTGATGATGACGCGCCTGAAAGAAAAAGTGGAAAACTCACGCCATAACGGTTTCCCATTTTCCATTATTGCCGTCAGTCTGGAGCATTTTAACAACCAGCATTCATTACTGGATTATGAAAGCGATACCGTATTGCGTAGCGTGGTGGATTATTTAAAAACCGAAATTCGTGAAGGCGTGGACATAGCCGCAAGAATGAATCATCAGGCAATTCTTATCGCCCTGCCTGGTGCAACATTGACCAGAGCCGAAACCATCGCCGCACAATTTAAAGATTACATAGGCTCGCAAATCAAAGCCCCCAGAGATTTAACTATTGATGTGGCTGTGGGTGTAGCAACTTATGCAGGCGATGACTCGGCTGGTTTGCCGATTGCACAGGAAGTGGATGCTTTGATTGATAAGGCTTGTGGGCAGATACATCCAGCGTAAGCGTGTATTTTATACTGGAGTCCAAAACCCTGTTTTGGACTTCGACACCCACCCCAGCGCAGGGCGGGTTATTCAACCCGCCCCAAACGTTTGAATTCTGGCATGATGTTTAGCACAACATTACAATTAAAACGTTGCAACGGGTTGAATACCCCGTCGCGCTTCGGTTACCCCAAGTTACTGGCTATATAACGCTCTAAATTATCTACCTTAAACGGATTAACAGCAGCTACGTTATGAGATATTACAAGCTCTCCATTACTATAAATATCAATTTTTGGTAGAAGTGGATCTGACGCTTCATCCACACTAACATCCACGCCATAAGAAGATGAAAGTATTTCAATAAGTCTTTCTATGCTATTTTTTGCAAAATTCCTTATATCATCTGAGTTGTTATTTCTACCACGAACTGCCAAATATCCTAAAATCTCATTTATTAAGTCGTCTTTAGATGCTGAATTTATATCTCTGTTCATAATGTTTCCTATGTAGTTAGATGGATGGTATTGTTCAGAGAATAATGTAGTTTCGTAGGATGGGTAGAACAAAGTGAAACCCATCAATTACGCGGGTTGCGATGGGTTTCGCTATCGCTCTACCCATCCTACGTTTGCCCATCTTACGGGTTGACTAGAGCTTGGGAACAAGACATTGATTAGCCCCATACTCTCCATGAATATGCAGCATAATATTGTTCTACAGTCTCTTTTAGCATCCAAAAAAAATTATCTGAATTTTCAAAGTCACCCGTAATACAACCAGATGTAAATTGATGACAGTTATCCAGTATTAGATTGTAATTTCTGCGATTACCTGCGACTTCTATTGCCCTATCCGATGTATTTATGCTTCCAATAGGCTTGCCTTCATTTGAACAAGAAACATAAATACTAAGTGCAGTATTAAATCCGCTTAATCTATTTAGAAACCCTTCTTGTGTAATTATTTCAACCTGTCCAGAACCATCTAAATGGACTATTTTTCCATTGCCGATATAAATACCACTATGTTCGGCGACACCGCCTAAATCACAATATAGAACACTACCTTTGACGGGTTTGACAGTTTCTTTAATATAGTTATCAACTATATGTGTCGTAACTTCTTTAGCTATAAAACCTGTAAGATGAGTAAAACCTAGAGATGACATACCCAAAATAGTTACTATTTCAATTGGATTCTTTTTAATTATATCAACCGTTCCTTCCACTACATCAGCAGCAACATCGATTGTTCCGCTTACCAAATCACCAGCAACATCAATTGTTCCACTCGCCACATTAC
>JBAXNR010000129.1:0-8021 GCA_037133675.1 Methylococcales bacterium | reverse complement strand
AAGCTACATCAAATTTAATCTCTGATTTTAATGCTGATCGTAGAAGTATGGCAGAACAAACCTCGACAGAAAGAGCTAATTTTGTCAGTGATATGTCTAAAGCTACATCAAATTTAATCTCTGATTTTAATGCTGATCGTAGAAGTATGGCAGAGCAAACCTCCAAACAAAGAGCCGATTTCATTACTAATCTAAGTAATGGTGTTTCAGCTTTTATCAATGATATTGCGACAGATCGTGCGGACGCTCACGCCGTGTTTTTCGGCACCGTATCTAAAAAAAAAACAGTATAGCCCTTCGCCTGATTGACGATACTCCAGCAAAAAGTCATGTAGACTCTTCGAGTCAACATGAATCGCAAGATAGTGGACACGCCGAGCTAGCAGAGACTGTACAGATTCAACATGAATCACAAGATAGTGGGCAAGTCGATCTAACAGAGGTTGTAGAAGCAACACCAATAGTGCAGGAAGTCTCCTTAACAAGTGAGACTAAAAAGCCTAAAAAACAAAAAAGAAATACAGAGAGTTAGTGGTACTCAACGAATGCAGAGTAAAGACGATAAGGGCAACCCCCTTAGCGGTTTACGATGAGTCGTTCAGAGGAACATAAGCACCGAAGCTAAAGTTTTCAAGTATTTTTAAAACTCAACGGACGTACAAGCCTAGGCGTGTACTTCGTATGCAATATGGAAACTTAATGTTTAAGTGCTTATAGGTACTTTTATATGGAATTCATAACTCAAACAATAAGTAATGATTGTTGATTAAATGGTCGTTTTATAGACCTTTAGTGCTAGGTGTTATCCATGACACTGAAGGTCCTTAAGCCTTACTTTATAGAGTTACAACAGGGATGTCTTAATTAGCTGTATGACAATGGAGTGTATATTTTACAGCCTATGAAGCTGTTCAAAAACAATCCTAATAATTTTTTATCTCTTGTCATTGGCAAGGATACCCTTTGGTACAGGAATATTTTCATGACTAAGCAAAATACTGCTCCACAATACTCATCAGAAGATGATCTTATCGTTCCAGAAGCTAGCGATCATTTTGTCCAGACCTCTTATGTGAAAGACATTGTGGAACGTGCGTTGGTTTATCTAAATGCAGGCTATCCAGTACATTTTGCTGGGCCATCAGGCACAGGAAAAACAACCTTAGCCTTTCATCTTGCCGCTCAATGGGGTCGTCCAGTCACCTTATTGCAAGGTAATGAGGAATTTGTTAGCTCCGATTTGACAGGGAAAGACATCGGCTATCGCAAAAGTAGTGTCGTTGATAATTACATTCATTCGGTACTTAAAACTGAAGAACAAATGAGCCGTATGTGGGTGGATAATCGCTTAACGACGGCGTGTCGTAATGGCGATATGTTGATCTATGACGAGTTCAATCGCTCAAAAGCAGAAACCAACAACGTGCTGTTATCCGTATTGGCTGAAGGTATTTTGAACTTACCTGGTTTGCGTGGGTCAGGGGAAGGCTTCATGGACGTACATCCGAATTTTCGTGCTATTTTTACCTCTAATCCAGAGGAATATGCAGGTACACACAAGACTCAAGATGCACTGATGGATCGTATGATTACCATCAATGTCGGTCAGGTTGATCGCGATACTGAGCTACAAATACTTCATGCACGTTCTGAATTAGAATTTAAAGAATCCGCGTATATCGTTGACATCGTCAGAGAGTTGCGTGGGAATGAAAACCAGACTAAGCATGGCTTACGCGCTGGTATTGCTATCGCTCGCATTATCAATTTGCAAGGTATAAAACCGCGTTTTGGCGATAAGTTATTTCATGCGATATGTTACGATGTGTTAAGTATGGAAACGGCAAAAATACAACGTGCGGGTCATTCAGTATTTCATGAAATGGTCGATGGTATTATTCGTAGAATCTGTCCGCCCGTCGGTTCAGAAGCGATCAAAGTATCGACCAAAATGAAAGTAGTGGAGTAACCGTTATGGCAGTCAGCACACGCCCCCCTCGGACACTTTCCGACATAAAAACCCATTCAGGACGAGTAAGCGGTGACCATCAAGTGTACCGTGATTACTTTCAGGTTGGTGCGCTGGAACTGGAACGTCTGCGGCGTAGCAAAGAACGTGAAGCGGCTTCATCACGCATTGCTACTATTGATAGCCGTATAGCGGAGATCGATATGGAAAAAGAATCACTGCTTGCAGGGGCTGCTGCTGTTTCTGCTGCCACTGATAGCAATGGTAATAAAATAGAATCGACTGAGAAGAAAAAATCTTCTGGTTTGCGTATTAAATATTGAGGTTGTCATCATGAACATTATTCGTACCCTCGCGACTATTCGTACGCCTCGTATGCTTAAAGGTTTTCGTGCTTGTGTCAATACGACAGGGAAATCACAAATTATTGCCGATTATGGACGGGTTGGTTTGGAAGAGTCTCTGCGCCTGAATCGCGTACAAAATATCGAAAGCAAACGTATTTTACAAAAAGGTGTCTTATGAGTGCCGTTAAGAGTAGCAGTTATCGTGCTAAGGTACTTTATGCCCTTTGTGCTGCGGATGACACTAAACCAAACTACAACTTACGCGGACTTGAATCTGCTGCTGTGTATGCCATTGATCAAGATGGCTTAAGAGCGGTTGTTAGCGACACACTGAGTACCCGTTTACGCCCAGAAAGACGCAATATCACGGCACATCAGGCGGTGTTACACGCGCTGACCGAAGAAAGAACCGTTTTGCCAATGCGTTTTGGCATTATCGCTCGCAATGCAGAAGCCATACAAAAGTTGTTAGCTGCCAATCAGAGAGAGATTAAAGAACATTTTGAACGTCTTAATGGACGGGTAGAAATGGGACTGCGCGTTGCTTGGGATGTGTCTAATATCTATGAATATTTTGTTGCCCTACACCCTGTGTTAAGTGAAACACGCGATGAAATCTGGGTTAAAAATGCCAACAATAAAAATCTTCGCGATGAAAAAATTCGTTTAGGTAATATATATGAAGCACTGCGTACTGCGGATAGAAAGGAATCTGCCGAAAAAGTAAAAGAAGTGTTATTTGATTACTGCGAAGATATTATTGAAAATCCCGTTAAAAAAGAAAAAGACGTGATGAATCTGGCGTGCTTAGTGGAAAGAGATCGGCTAGATGAATTTGCTAGAGGTGTTTTTGAAGCATCAAAGTTATTTAGTAACGTTTATTTGTTCGATTATACTGGACCATGGGCACCTCATAATTTTGTCACCTTAGATTTACACGCTCCAACATCAAAGAAGAAAGTAGCAACTGATGCGACTGACTCAGATGACTCAGATGACTCAGATGACTCAGATGACTCAGATGACGAAAGCGTTCAACCCGATTGAGGTTAAGCTATGTTGTTGGTCGATGACATCCTGTTTTCCCCCATCAAAGGTATCAATTGGATTTTTAAAAAAGTTCACGAACTAGCTCAGGAAGAGTTGGTGGGAGAAGCTGATCGTCTTCGTGATAATTTGACAGAGCTTTATATGCAGCTCGAAGCAGGGCAAATTACCGAAGAAGAATTTGAGCAACAAGAAACGCTATTGCTAGATAGATTGGACGCGTTGGATGAAGACGATAATATGATCGGGGATGCGGAAGACGACGAAGAGGAAGACGATGAAGAGGATGAAGAGGAGGACGAAGACGAAGAGGACGAATCAGAATGAAGTCAGCCATTTATCCTGAATTTCTGCAAGCATCACCGTTGAAATTGGTCTTCTTTGGAGGCAAAGGTGGGGTAGGAAAAAGCACTTGTGCTAGTGCAACTGCGTTAAAACTCGCGCAGCAGCAACCACAACATCAGTTTTTGCTTGTCTCTACCGATCCAGCACATTCTCTACGCGGTATTCTCTCCGATTTAGTATTGCCTAGCAATTTGCAAGTACGCGAATTAGATGCCTCAGCATCCCTGCATGAGTTTAAAACTCAGCATGATGCTATTCTCAAAGAAATCGCTGAACGTGGAACGTTTCTCGATCAAAAAGACATTCAAGATTTAATGGATGCGTCGCTGCCTGGTATGGACGAGTTAGCAGCGTATCTTGAAATTGCTGAATGGATTCAACAAGATAACTACACGCGCATTATCGTAGATACTGCTCCGACTGGGCATACCTTACGTCTGTTGGAAATGCCTGTGCTGATTCGCCGTTGGTTGATTGCTTTAGATACCTTACTTGCCAAACACCGCTATATGCGACAACATTTTGGCGGCAATCATCAATTGGATCATCTGGATAATTTTCTACTGAGCATGAATGATTCGCTAGAAGCCATGCACAGTCTGATGATAGATAAAGAACGGTGTTGTTTTGCTTTAGTGATGTTAGCTGAGACTATGAGTGTGGAAGAAAGCATTGATCTCGCTAAGGCATTGGCTCTACAGCAGGTTTCACTATCAGAATTGGTCGTCAATCGCTTGTACCCTGAAAATAACTGTACGAGCTGTTGTGCTGAGCGTAGTAGGCAACTGTCTGCGCTTGAAAACGCTATCAAGCAATTACCTAGCCCCGTGTTTTGGACATTACCCTTGCTTGCTGTAGAACCTCGGGGTGAATTAATTTGTACACTATGGTCTAATGTACACCTTCTGGATAAAAATGTAGCCATAAGGACTAGCAATATCCAGCGATTGCCCTTACATATAGAAAATCCTGTTCCACTTCCTAACAGATGGTTACGATTATTGATTTTTTCAGGTAAAGGCGGTGTGGGCAAAACGACCTTGGCTTGCGCTACCGCTTTGCGCTTACATAACAATCATCCAGAATTGCGTATTTTATTGTTTTCAACAGACCCTGCGCACTCGCTGAGTGATTGTCTTGGTATCACCATACAACCGCATCCTACCACGGTGCTGTCTACAGTCGATGCCCAAGAAATCAATGCCGAAGCAGATTTTGAAAAAATCAGGCTTAATTACCGTGAAGAACTAGAACATTTTTTGCAAGAGGTGTTGCCACATCTGGATATTACCTTTGATCGTGAAGTAATGGAGCATTTACTCGATTTAGCTCCTCCAGGATTAGATGAAATTATGGCATTAACGACTATTATGAATCATCTCGATAGTGATCGTTATGATATGATAATCGTAGATGCTGCACCTAGTGGTCATTTGCTACGGTTATTGGAATTGCCAGAGTTGATTCGAGATTGGCTAAAACAGTTCTTTTCCTTATTACTAAAATATCGTCAGATTATGCGCTTACCGCAGTTATCAAAACGATTGGTGCAGCTCTCACAAGATTTAAAAAAGTTGCGTGTTCTCTTGCAGAACAATGAACAAACGGGTTTGTATGCGGTTGCTATTCCAACGCAATTGGCGATAGAAAAAACCGTTGAAATGACCGATGCCTTGCAGGGACTGGGTATTTCAGTAAAAGCATTGTTTATTAATCAGATGACACCTAGCAGTGATTGCGAATTGTGCGAAGCAATTGCCAGTAGGGAAGGATTACAAGTTAAACGTGCACAGACTATTTTCCCTAATTTGCCACAAGCATATATTTTTCGTCAAACAGATCCTTCTGGCTTGAATGAATTAATGGCACTAGGTTCGGCGATGTTTTCATAAGGTATGAGTATAAGCAGTATGTCAATAAATAAGCAGCATCAAGATGAAAACCAACAAGTCTCGCTATGTGAGGCATTGGATCGTATTTTAAATAAAGGCGCGGTTGTGGTTGCCGATATTACTATTTCTGTCGCTAATATTGATTTAATTTACTTAAGTTTACAGGCATTAGTCGCTTCTGTGGAAACAGGAAAACTGTTGCGTGGCAGAGAATAACACATGACATCCTCACAACTTCCGAAGTTTAACTTGCCTCCGCTAACCACACCGCAGCGAGTGGGTGAAAACAAACAGCGGAAATTAGAAATTGATGGTGATCGTGTTCGTAATGGTTTAGCACAACTGGTGTTAACACTGGTCAAACTATTACACGAACTACTGGAACGTCAGGCAATTAGGCGCATGGATTCGGGGTCACTGAGTGATGAAGAAATCGAGCGTTTGGGGTTAACCCTCATGCAGCAAGCTGAGGAATTAGATCGTTTACGCGAGGTTTTTGATCTCAAAGACGATGATTTGAATTTGAATTTAGGCCCATTAGGGCGACTACTATAAAGGACGTGTACAATGAACGACAACACGCAATCATACGATAATGATGATACAGAAACTGACGCTACTACACAGTTAGATGACACCGTGAGTGAGTCTCCAGTAGAGAAAATCGTCGTCTCCAATGCGATTATCGATATGAATTCGGCAAAGCGTAGTTTGTTACTGCGTATGAGCAATACTCGGTTTGAACAAGGTGAACTACGGCAAGCAGTTGATGGCTATCTCAATGTTATTGAGCAATATCCTAACAGCGAAGAAAGTAACGCCGCGCAAGCTCAATTATTAATTATTGCTCAACGCTACGAACAAGAAGGTACATTACGGCTATCGCTAGATGTATTTGAGCGACTTGAGCAAATACTAGCACCCGAATAAGCTTTAAAATACCTTAGGTCTAGAAATTGTGGATTTAAGACCTTTAGGTCAACTATGTAAGGATTTACGCTATGAGCGATAACAAAAGATTAACCCATTCAACCAATTCGACCACCGTTGCCGATTTGTTGGAGCGATTACTGGACAAAGGTATCGTTATTAGTGGTGACATTCGCATTCGGCTAGTTGAAGTCGAATTGCTTACACTGGAAATTCGCCTACTTATTTGCTCGGTCGATAAAGCCTTAGAAATGGGGCTAGACTGGTGGAGTGGCAATCCAGCCTTTGATTCCAGAGCTAGAGGTGCGGCAGCATTACCTTCTCCAGAGTTAGAAGAGCGTCTACAGCGTTTGGAAGCTCGTTTGGAAGCATTGCCTGCTGTTAGTGAAGAAACAAACACATAAGGTTACTGTTTCATGCGTGCATTGATTTATTTTCCTATTATTCATAGTGCTAAGGACTTAGGTTCACTAGGCAATGCCGTAAATGAATCCAAAACAAATGCACAGGCTCAACAGTACGCGCTTGCTGTTGAACATTTCTGGGCAATGATTGGAACAACGATTGAGAGTTTAGAACTCAAGTATGCAGGTTTGAAGCTTTATCAGGATGGCTTGCCTGTTTGCGGAAAAGAAAAAGAAATAGTGCATGATGTCGCCACATCGGGTAGTGAAAACTACCGATTGCTGGAAATCTTGCAGGACAAAGGTGCGACACTCATGGGAACGGAGTCAGCTGAATTATTGCTACAAGAACACGCTTTAATGACGCAATTACTTCAGTCTGGAGAGCTAAGCGAGTCTGCTTTGGCAACAGCGCAAACATTATTGAATCAGCGTGATGATTATATTGCGCAGCGCATTAATGAAACATTACAAGACGATGAAATGGCTATACTTTTTCTTGGTTTGATGCACAATATTGAAGCAAAGTTACCCAAAGATATTGTACTGATTCAACCGTTGGGCAAGCCTAAATAACGGACGGATACACAAATACTTAATTATTCATTTAATTGCCGACTATCGGTAATATTCTAAACAAAGAGGGTATGCGACCATGACAAAACAACTAAAAAATAATACACAAGTCGAAAAAAAGACTTGTCGTTTTTGTCGTGGTAGTGGTAAAGACCCTTTTGGGGTGATGTCCTGGCTTTCGAGTTGCTGTGTTTGTGGTGGCAAAGGCAGTGTTTTTGTACAATTGCCGAATAAAGCGTGCGCCCATTGTTGCGGGACAGGGGCAATTAAAACCCTGACTTGCACTTGTTGCTCAGGAAAGGGTTTCGTGCCTTTGAATAAAGGAAGTAACTCTCGATGTCCAGATTGCAATGGATCAGGAGACGATAAAGCAAACCCGTATTTAGCCTGTTTGCGGTGTCGAGGACGAGGTTTCATAGGCAGTTAGTGGGGCTTTAAAACATAAACAGTAAGTAAATAATCAATATAAATTTAGTCAATGAAAAATGTTGGTCACAACTATGTGCTAATA
>JBAXNR010000128.1:0-8292 GCA_037133675.1 Methylococcales bacterium | reverse complement strand
TTGATCCTTCCTAAATCTCTAAATATGAATTGCACTTGCTAGTTGAATCCAAGCATTTATATGGTTAAAGAATGTTTGTTGTCAAGTCACACATAATCCATAACACCATTGAACGGCTTAATTTAATTATCCGCCGCACTATCAATATAAATATCAATTGGATTTTCAGGAATAATACTAGTCACAGGTAAATCCGCACCCATTCGCCACGCTTTTACAGCGTCTTGTTTATTCGCACCTGTAATCAAAAACAATAATTGTTGGGTGTTGCTTAAGGCTTTGGCACTTAACGAAACCCGCTCAGGTGGCGGTTTAGGGGAGTTATAAACCGCGTGGGCTAATTCGTTTTCATCATGATGATGGTTGGGAAATAAGCTGGCGGTATGTCCATCTTCGCCCATGCCTAATAACACCATATCGAATGGCAACGCGGGGGCAACGGTTTGCTGATACTGTTGAGCGGCAGTTTCTGGATTAAGTTCCGCAGGAATGGTAAAAATTTGTTCACGCGGAATGGCGACTTTATTCAAAAACGCCTGTTCAGCCATTAAACTATTTCTATCAGCATGATTAACAGGCAAACAGCGTTCATCACCGTAATAAATATGCCAGCTTGCCCAATCAGCTTGAGTGTCAGCGAGTAAACGATACACTTTTTCGGGGGTTGTGCCGCCTGCTAACACCAGTTTAAACGCGCCACGTTCAGCGATTGCCTGTTGTGCGGCAGTTATAATATGTTGGTAAACGGCAGTTGCGACCGAGTCGGCAGTATCAAAGCGATGCCAGTTGATGGAAGTTTGCATTTATTTACACTCAGGAGTTAAATTAGTACGCCAGTATTGGGCTTCTTTATCGAATAAACGACTGTCTTCAGGTCCCCATGAACCAGCGGGATAAGTGGCAATATAATCGCGTTCAGTTGCCCATGTTTGTAGAATCGGATCAACAATACGCCACGCATATTCCACTTCATCAAAACGTAAAAATAGCGAGCGGTCGCCTTTGAGTACATCCAGTAATAAGTCTTCGTAAGCATCGATGGCTTGTTCGTCTTGATTACGGAAGCTAGCATCTAAGCTACTTTGACGGGTACGCATTTCTAAACCTGGTTCTTTTACCGTCATTTCAACGCGAATACATTCTTCGGGTTGTATGCCTAGAATAATCCAGTTTGGATTCATGCACTGTACATGAGTATCGCGGAAAAACTGTAACGGCGGATGACGAAAGCAGATAGAAATCGTAGATTGCGCTTTTGCCATGCGTTTACCTGTGCGTAAATACATAGGCACACCGCGCCACCGCCAGTTATCAATATAAAGTTTCATCGAAGCATAAGTTTCTGTGACGCTGTTGGCAGGGATATGCTCTTCTTGCAAATAGCCGTTAACCTTTTCGCCGTTGACCTGCCCTTTTGAATATTGTCCACGAAATGCTTGCGCGTGTACCGCCTCTTTAGGAATAGGGCGTATGGATTTTAACACTTTAACTTTTTCATCACGCAAGGCTTCCGCTTCCATTGAGACAGGCGGTTCCATTGTTACTAGCGTTAATAATTGCAATAAATGACTTTGCAACATATCACGCATTGCCCCTGAACCATTGTAATAATCACCGCGACTGTCAATACCTAATTCTTCCGAATGAGTAATTTGAATATGGTCGATGTAATTGCGATTCCATAACGGTTCTAACATGACATTGGCAAAACGAAACACTAATACGTTTTGTACCATGCCTTTACCGAGATAGTGATCGATACGGTAAATTTGCTCTTCGGTCAGATAATGATTAATGCGTTTTTGTAAGGCTTGCGCACTGTCTAAATCATAACCGAAGGGTTTTTCAATAATTACCCGTCTCCAGCCTGCATCTTCATCTAATAAATGCTGATCACTAACCATTTCCAGCACTTTGCCAAAATCAGCAGGGCTAATGGATAAATAAAAGGCGATATTTTTGGGAAATTTATTGGCTTTGTCGCTGAGAACAGTCGCCAGATCGTTATAACATTGCTCTTGTTTTATATCACCTTGGTGATAATACAAGCGATCACAGAATCGCTGAAACACGGCTTCATCAATGGCTTCTTTGGCTTTAGCTTGAATCATGGCTCTGACTTCAGTTAGCCAGTGTTGCTGATCCCAAGGTCTGCGCCCAATGGCGAGAATTTTTGTGCCTTTCGGCAAGCGATTAGCTATATCGAGATGATACAGGGCTGGCATTAATTTAATTCGGGAGAGATTGCCAGTCGCACCAAAAATAACGTAAGTACAGGATTCTGCGTGCATAATGTTTAAAAATGGAAGTTATAAAGGCGGTGTGTGGGCGGATTCATTCAACGACACAAATGAATTCGCACCTACACAGGAATCGATTTTTGCTTAACTTAACAACAGTGATGCTAGGGTGTGAGAGCGATGTGATTCGCTCAATGTCGATAAGTTGCTACATAAAAGTTTTTCGGTATTGAAGTGCAAGCTTTGCTTGCACTTCAGCATTTCTATTTTCCTGAAATTTACTTTTGACTACTTAGTTATCTTTCTAATAGGTCTAATTTATCTTCTTTGCCATTCCATTCATCAGCGTCTGGTAGAGCCGCTTGTACTTCGGTAATCAACGGCCATAGTTTGGATAATTCGGCATTTAATTGAATGAATTGTTCTTGATCTTCTGGCACTTCATCTTCGGCGAAAATTGCACCTGCTGGACATTCTGGCTCACATAGTGTGCAGTCAATACATTCATCTGGATCAATAACTAAAAAATTAGGCCCTTCATGAAAGCAATCAACGGGACATACGTCTACGCAATCAGTAAATTTACATTTAATACAGTTTTCAGTGACTACAAATGTCATAATTATTACTCAGAAAGTGGGTGAAAGGGGGGTGATAATTCCAGCGACTATCTTAGCAGAAAGGCTGGAAGGATAGAACAGCATGAACGCTGATTACCATTATAATTGTTCTCTATTTATCATTCGCTTATTTTTTAAGCGGGTAAATGAAGGCTCTCAAGCGTGAATCTGCATGATTTGGTTATTTTTGTCATAAAAGGGTAATATGTAGCCTGTTAGAATGCAAAGCTTTATCCTATCCTTATACTTTCTATGCACAATTGTAATATTCTCGTTGTTGAAGATGAAGATGCTATTCGAGCTATGTTAATCATGGTACTCGAACAAGCTAACTTTACCCCTGTTGCGGCAGCAGATACCCAAGAAGCACAAAAAGCCTTGAATGAAGCCATACCTGATTTAATTCTGTTGGATTGGATGTTACCTGGCATCAGCGGCGTTGAATGGGCGCGGCGGTTAAAAAAAGAACCAATGTATCGAGATATTCCCATTATTTTATTGACCGCACGCGGCGAAGAAGAAGATAAAGTACGCGGATTAGAAATTGGTGCAGATGATTATATGACTAAACCCTTTTCACCCAAGGAACTGGTGGCGCGTATTCGTGCAGTGTTGCGTCGTAGCGGAAAATTACAAGGGGTTAGCACCATCGTGTTAGGCGACTTAACTTTAGATACCGAACAACATCGACTCAGTATTGGCGACCAACAATTGGAAGTCAGTCCTACTGAATATCGTTTAATGCAGTTTTTTATGACTCATCCCGATAAAGTCTATAGTCGTACTCAATTACTAGATCAAGTGTGGGGTCGCAGTGTTTATATCGAAGAACGCACTATTGATGTACATATTCGCCGCTTACGCAAAATTTTATCGGAATATAACCGCGAAGAATTAGTGCAGACAGTACGCGGTTTTGGTTATCGGTTTTCTTTAATAGAATGAGCATTATGGTAGTTTGGCAAAAAGAAATAACAGTAGCACTATTACTATTTGTCCTTGTCTCCATCGTAGGCGGGATTAGTGGCTGGTTTTTACATTTAACTTTGTTGCTGGTTTTAGGTCTACTGATTCATCAACTGATTCAAATCAACCGCTTTGAAAAATGGCTAGCTAAAATGTCGGGGGGTACTTATCCCAAATCATTCGGGGTATGGGAGGAAATTTATCTCCACGTTTACCGCATCAGGAAAAACAACAAAAAACGTAAAAAGAAACTCAGCAAAATGATAGATCAATTTCGTCAATCCACCGAAGCACTACCCGACGCGGCGGTGGTGTTAGGTGCGAATGACGAAATTGATTGGACGAATAAAGCGGCAAGAGATGTGTTTGGACTTCAACAATCCGATAAAGGGCAGCGCATTCCTTATTTAATTCGCTTTCCAGAATTTATTCGTTATATCAACTCAGGCAACTATTCTGAAGCTGTCATTATCCCGTCACCCATTAATAATCATATTAGCCTCTCAGTACGCATTGTTCCCTATGGGGCAGGATTGCGTTTACTATTAGCGCAAGATGTGACCCAAATAAAAATGATGGAACGAATGCGTAGGGACTTTGTAGCCAACGTATCCCACGAACTGCGTACCCCCTTAACAGTATTAAAAGGTTATTTGGAAACCCTACAAGATATTGATGATGGGCTTTCTCCCGTATTAACTGGCTCTCTTCAACAAATGTACGGGCAAACTGAACGGATGCAACATCTAGTTGACGACTTACTCCTCTTAACCCGTCTTGAATCGCAGCAGAAAAAAGCCGTTTGTGTCAATATTCCCGAATTACTTAGCCATATTTGTCAAGAAGGCGATACGCTGTCAGGTAGACAAATTGAACTTAGCCTAGAAACTAATAACAACATCATGGGCGAAGAACAAGAATTACGCAGTGCGTTTACCAATTTACTGAGCAACGCGCTTAAATATTCGCCCGATGATTCCGTTGTCAAAGTACGCTGGTATGCAAATCAAGATGAATCCATCCTAGCCGTTGAAGACCAAGGCGAAGGTATGTCTACAAACGATATGGGACGAGTCACCGAACGCTTTTACCGTGTCGAAGTAAAACGCAGCAAAAAAATCAGCGGCACGGGTTTAGGCTTAGCGATTGTTAAGCACGTCCTTATGCGCCATGATGCCCAATTAAACATCACTAGCGAATTAGGTAAAGGTAGTTGTTTTAGTTGTCATTTTCCTGCCAAACGGATTTGTAATTTATCAACACTCAATACGCAAACTATCAGTAGCCCTAGTCAGCCAAAAATCTTGTAAGCCTTTATCGCTGCCGTAAACACCTGTTAAAAAATTCGATAATAGCTGGAGTATTTCATAAATATTGGCATCGTCTGGTGAATTAAGACAATTCACCAGCGGCTCTAATAACAGCCATAACTCAGGATTCATACTATCCCGATTGTTTTCAACTGTCTGTCCAAACATCGACAACCAACTATTCCACCAATAGCCATTAATAGCCGTGTACTGAAATTCTCGCCCCGCCAACGCATCCAAAGTAACTTGACATAACGCACCTTCCAGCCCTTCTAACACAGAATGAATATAAATCATACGTTCATCAAAGCCAGCCCTTGTATAAAAATACACCAAAGAATCTTGTGCAGTCTGTCCGTTTGACCAATTACTATAATCATAAGCAAACCAAGCGGTATTAAGACAGACAATTTCACCCGCATCAGCGACAATAAAACGTAATAATTGGTCATGATGTGCCAGCTTAATTGGATGTTGCTCCATAAAACGAAAATAACGTTGCCAAATTTGTCGGCTATAACAAGCATAAAAACTCACCGCAATATCGGAAGCAATCCATTGAATTAATCGTTCACTTAACAACTCGCTACTCAAATCAGGCACAGCCGCCATACTCGTTCCTTCAAACGCATAGCGTACTGTCGGTGCGCAAAAACCAGAGACTCCTGTTGAACTAGCTATCGCATTAGCTAACGACTGCACACCAACAGGAAGAAAAGTATCATCATCAGTGGCAAACAATAGATAATCACCACTCGCAGCAGCAAAACCTGCTAAAAAATTATCCGCTGCATTGCAGTCTGCTTCTGTGGCAGCGAACACAATAGCATCACCAAATTCTGCTCGTAATCTACGGTACTTTTCTATAAATCCCGAATTATCGGCAATCACTACTTCAAAACCCTGATTCAAAAATAAATCAATCGTGAGGATTAAACGACGCATACTGGACGCATCAAAACGATGACTAGGAATCACCACGCTGGCATTAATTTTATTCATTGGTGTTTCTCAATAGCTAAAAATGTAAATTCTCTTGCTCCAAAAAGTTAAGATAACTGAAACTTTTTACATATTATCCTTAGAAAATAGGGCTTGTGAATTAAATGTGAACAAAATTATCATTGTAGTTGGTTCTTTGTAGAGCTGATAAAAAATGGGGCTTCGGGTGTTATCATAGTTGGGTTAGATTTATTAAGGAATAATTATGACATTACTCGCATTATCCATACTTATTATTATCGGATGGAATTTTATACCATCCGATACGCGTAAAAAAATAATTTCTACAGTGATTGGGTTCATTAAAGTAACTTTTACTTTGTTAATAAATTACTGGCAATCTTATTCAAAAACCAATCCAGATTTTAAAATTAATCCTAATTTGAAAATGAGTTCAAACATGAATATTCCCTCTAAAATAGTTAGCTATCTTGGTATCGGCGCGGTGGTTTTTATATTGATTCCACTTAATTTTGGTATTAACGATGCGGGTGAAAGAACCCTTATTCAGTACCCGTGGGGAACACTCATGGTTAAATTTACTCCTGGTATTTACGCCAAATGTTTTGGCAGCACTGAAATTTACCGTGATGTCATTACTTTTGACTTTGATAAACAAAATGCCAAAGGTGAGGCCAGTCTTGATTTTCCTGGTATCAATGTGCGTTATCAAGATGGTGGCACGGGTAAAGTATTTGGTAAAGCACGGTTTGCCCTACCTAATACCGAAGAAGTAATGATTAAACTGCATAAAGATTTTCGTAGCAACGATGCAGTCGCTTATAAACTCATTAAGACCTTAGTTGAAGAATCAATGAATCTTACCGCTGGACTGATGTCATCGGAAGAAGCCTACGCAGAAAAACGTGGCATTTTTACCCTGTGGTCTGAAGAACAAATCGCCTCAGGAAAATTCTTTACCGAATTAAAATCAGTTGAGGAAAAACACGAAGCGACCAATGAAGCCATCGTGCGTAATGTGCCTGTCATTAAATACGGCACTGATGGTTTGCCGTTGCATCACAACAGTGATTTCAAAGCTTACGGTATTACCGTCAGCGGTTTTCAAATTACCGATTGGGATTTTGAGCAAAAAACCCTAGAGCAAATCTCGCGTAAACGGGAAGCAACGATGGGCATTATTACTGCCAAAGCCGATGCCGAAAGAGCGCGACAAGAAGCTCTAACCGCCGAAGAACAGGGCAAGAAAAATGTTATGGTCGATAAATACGCCAAAGAACAAGAAAAAGTCCAAGCCGTTGTTGATGCTGAAAAAGAAAAAGAAGTTGCCGTTACCAAAGCCATGCAAGGCGTATTAGTGGCTGAACAAGGCAAACTGGAAGCTGAACAAAAACGCCTTGCCGCCGTTGCTTATAAACAAGAACAAATTTTACGCGGTGAAGGCGATGGTGAATATAAACGTTTAGTAATGAGTGCAGACGGTGCGCTAACAGCCAAACTGACCGCATGGCAAGCGGTGCATATTCGTTATGCTGAAGCGATTGAAAAACAAAAATGGGTACCAGAGATTCAAATGGGTGCGAGTAATCAAAATGGTGGCAGTGCCGCGACTGATTTGATTGAAATGTTGAAAGCGCAAACTGCGAAAGAACTAAAATTGGATATGACGGTAAAGGCTAATTAATATAGCTGAGGCAGTATTTGTGGTTAAAAAAAACCGTTCGCGCTGAACTGGGCAACAGAACAACAGAACCACGGAGTCCGCGATCAAGCTAGTGGTAACTGCATTGGTTTTTAGGGACTGCCGATGTGTTCAAACCTCGGAGGTTTTAAAAACCTTGTATGTTACACGCAAAGTAACATAATGATTTTTTATTAGGTTAGGATACCTGATAGAAAAGAGGAAAGGCAGACCGATAAAACCTTGGTTTATAGACTAAAACCGTCTGCGAGCGCAGGTCGCCTTTCCTTACTTTTTACATCTCGAATAGTTGCGAGGAACGCTTTGCGATTCCGTATTTAACAAGAAAGAGAACAAAAGGTGAATATCATGTCAGAAAATAGCGAAGAAATCATCATGGTCGGTGTCGATGTAGCAAAAGACAAGCTAGACATTGCGTTTGCGAATGAAAAAGTGCTGACGATTAAAAATGAGGCATCGGCATTTAAAAAGCTGATTAAAAACAGAGTAGA
>JBAXNR010000127.1:0-8463 GCA_037133675.1 Methylococcales bacterium | reverse complement strand
TATCCAATTGATGGCTAAATTCGGGGAGTTAGGAGGGGCATAATCCTTAAGTTGGTGCATATGGGTATTCACCCCGTCGCAATGTTTTGAGTTGTGCATCATGCTGGAATTCAAACGTGTGGGGCGGGTTGAATAACCCGCTCCGCGTTCAGTTAATATTCCCATCACGCTCGGCAACAAAACCATTACAGGAGAATAATCATGAAAAAAATAATTCATCTGGCGGATACCCATATCGGTTATCAAGACCTTTCTACCAAAATGGGTGACATCGTTACCAGAATCATATACACGAAAGAAGATGCGTCAAATTACATCATTGTGCATACAGGTGATGTTGTGGAAGATGCAACTCGTGCGGGTAGTTATGAAGAAGCATGGAGTCATTTTAAAAGATTAAAAGACGCGGGGTTTGCTGTTTTATTTGTTCCTGGTAATCATGACTATGGAACTGGTGTGATTGGTTCTAAAGAATACGTTGACAAGTTTAAGAGGTGTTTTTTTGCTGGGAAAGCAAATATAACTTATCCAATAAAAACAATCATAGATGAAATCGCATTTATTGGCTTAGATTCAATGGCAGAAGAATTGAATTTCTACGATAGGTTTTTTGCCGAGGGAGAGTTGGGGAAAGAACAATTAGAGAGGCTTTCCGATATGCTCAACACGGCGGAAGTTAAACACTGTCAGTATAAGGTGGTGTATTTGCACCATCATCCTTTTCACCCAAAACCATTTCATCAACTCAAGGACTCAGAGGCTTTGGGAGCAATATTAAAGAAACACAAAATATCTGCTCTGCTATTTGGTCACAACCATGATGGTAGAATCTGGAATGGATGCTGGGGTATTCCTAGGGTTTATGATGGCGGGACGACAACCGCTAAAGAGGGAAAACCCAATCCTCACCGTGTCATTGATCTATCGAAAAAACCTGCTCTTGATTACGATGCAAAATTCTAAAACATAACTCCAAAGTGGGGCGGGTATTTATCCCGCCCTATTTCTTTCACTCCCCCCTTGTTCATTCAGCCTCTTTCCATTCGTAGCCATTGCTCTTTCTACCTTCTTAAGCGAAAATGCTAGAATGAAGGTAGGGTGTTTTCACTCGCTTCTGACAGCGTGTGCTGTTCCTAACTGATGTTACCCAAACTTCCAGAATAATCAATCGCTGTAGAGAATTGAAAAATTCGTAACTCATTGATTTCTCGTTATTGGTGCGTAACATCAATTAATGAGTATATTTTTGTTCGCCGTATCAAAAAATTATGGCTCATTCCAATTTCGTGACGTATAAACCTATGGACAAAAAAAATAATTCACTACGCGCCGCCGCTGTGAAACAACTTCACCAAGCTCCGACAACAAATTCTGCGACTCGCTCTGCTGAACAATTACTCTACGAACTTCAGGTTCATCAAATTGAACTGGAAATGCAAAATGAGAACTTACGCCAATCTTACGATGCTTTGTCAGAATCGCGGCAAGATTATATTGAATTGTATGAGTTTGCTCCCGTTGGCTATCTGACTCTCTCGCATCAAGGCTTGATTGAAAAAATTAATCTGACTGGCGCGGCGTTACTGGGGAAAACATTTTCCCAATTACTACAACGGCGTTTTGCAGGCTTTATCAACCCCGCAGATACGGATCGCTGGCATCTTTTTTTCGTTCACGTCATGCGGGGTAATCGGCAAAAACCGATTGAAGTCACCCTAAAGCAGCCTAACGACAACTTGCTTTATGTACAACTGCACTGTCGTCCTGTGTTAAAAGCGGATAAGCGACCCACACTGCGGATTGTTTTAACGGATATTACCGCGATCAAACAAGCAGCCGAGCTGGTCATTGCCGCCAACATAGAGCTTGCCTTCCAAAATGAAGAAAAAGAAAAACGAGCCGCCGAGCTGGTCATTGCTAATAAAGAAATTTTAATCGCTAAAAATCAACTGCAAGAAATCATTAACCTGATGCCAATAGTCGTTTTTGTTAAAAATACACAGCATCGAATTATTCTAATGAACAAAGCGTGTGAAAAAAAGTGGGGGCTGAGTTTTAGCCAAGTGAAAAATACCACTGGCCGTCAATTTTTCCCCCCTGAGCAAATGACTGCTTTTTTAGCGGCTGATAAACAAGCTTTCACCGATGACAAACTGCATGAAACTGAAGGGCTTATGTGGAACTCACAGTTACAAGCCAATAGAATCCATCATTCTTATAAACAGGCGGTATTTGATGAATCAGGTCAGCCCCTTTATTTAATAGGGGTTTCTGAGGATATTACTGAACGCAAACGGACAGAAGAGGCATTAATAAAAACCCAGTTTGACTTGCAGGAAGCACAGCGCGTAGGACAAATAGGAAGTTGGACTTGGGATATAGCAACTGATACCACTAAATGGTCGGATGAGCTTTATAAAATTCATGACAGAAATCCTGCTGTACGGCTGCCTACTTATCAAGAAAACCTAAAAACGTATACGCCTGAAAGCGCAGTGCTGCTAAATGCTACTGTAGAAAATACCCTCAAAACGGGAGAATCCTATCAAATTGATTTAGAGCTCAATCAAACAAACCAGATAACACGCTGGATAGCGGCAAGAGGTGAAGCCGTGAAAGATAGCAACGGTCAAATAATCGCTCTGCGCGGGACGGTTCATGACATTAGTGAACGCAAACGGATTGAAAAACAACTCACAGAAAGTGAACGGCACTTACGCGCAATTCTCGAAACAACTTCTGAATGCGTGAAATTGGTGGCGCGTGACGGGACGCTACTATCAATAAATGCGGCAGGATTAGCACTGATAGACGCTGACTCAGAAGATGCGGTACTCAATCAATGCGTCTATACACCACTTGCCCCTGAGTACCGTGACGCGTTTCAAGCCTTTAATGAAGCAGTCTGTGATGGCAAGTCAGGCAAAATGGAATTTGAAATGTTCGGTTTGAAAGGTAAACGACACTGGATGGAAACTCACGCCGTGCCGTTCAGTTTGGAAAATGGTGATTGTGTTCAATTAGCCTTTACAAGAGAAATCACCGAGCGCAAGCAGCTGGAAAAATCTTTACACGACTCAGAATCAAAGTTTCGCGCCCTTTTCGATTCAAGCACTGATGCAATCATGTTGGGCATCCCGAATTTTTTTGATTGCAATCAGGCGGCTTTAACCCTATTTGGCTGCAAAACAATCGCTGAATTCTGTACCTATCGTCCTGCTGATTTGTCACCGTTAGAACAGCCTTGTGGAACAAGCTCCCTAATACTTGAGCAACAATACATCGCTACCGCACAGGAAAGAGGGAAATTTCGCTTTGAATGGACGCATAAAAAAATGGACACAGGAGAAAATTTTATTGCTGAAGTGTTACTCATTACCTTAATTTTAAATGGAAAACTCGTGCTGCAAGCAACAGTTCACGATATTAGCGAGCGTAAAGCCGCCGAAGAGGAAATTAAACACTTAGCCTTTTATGAGCCGCTCACAGGCTTACCTAATCGGCGCAAATTATTGGATAGATTGCACTATAGCATCGCGATTAATCATCGGGCGAATAGCCAATTCGCGGTCTTCATGATGGATTTGGATAAATTCAAAGCGGTGAACGATAGCTTAGGACACGCGGCTGGTGATGAATTACTCAAACAAGTGGCGGCAAGAATCATCCACTGTTTGCGTGAGAGTGATATGGTGGCGCGTTTAGGCGGTGATGAATTTGTCCTCGTGCTAGAAAACCTGAAAATCCCCGAAGATGCTGAAATCATTGCCTCAAAAGTAGTCGCTGAATTAACCCTACCGTTTCAACTATCCGACAATGACACGGTACAAATTGGCGCGAGTATTGGCATTAGTATTTATCCGCTACACGGCAACACCCCTGAAAGTCTCATGGATCATGCAGACACCGCACTTTATCAAGCGAAAGATAAGGGACGCGGCTGTTTTGCCTATTTTTCGGGTAATGGGTAAAGCTGTATCACTCCAAGCAAAATATTCATTTTTTAGATACTGTACAATCAAACCCGTCATTCCAGCATGAATGCTGGAATGACGGTGTTTTTTAGCTGAATGGTGAATCATTTCACAGTCTCTATCGCTAACCTACAGCTAACTTGATTTCTTGAGCGTGATAGTTTTAATTTCACTGCTAAAACTGCCTTGTGCTAGTCGAGTTTCGACAATGTCTCCCAGTTTTAATTGTGAACTAGAGCGAATAATTTGCCCAGAATTCGGATTGATAGTCAGTGCATAACCGCGATTAAGAGTGGCTAATGGACTAACCGCGTGTAAGGTTTGGCTGGCAGTCGCTAAGCGTTGCTGATGTTGTTTAAAGCGTTGTTCAATCACAGACAGTAGACGATGATACAAATACCGTTGGCGTTGCTGATAGTTGCGAATGGTGACGGCAGGATTGTGTTGCCACAGTTCGGCGGTTTTGATTGCCAGTAGATTTTGCTGGTGATGCAGTTTGTGTTGCATAGCCTGAGTTAGCCTGAGTTTCAAGGCATTTATCTGTTGATTATTACCCGCTAGTTTTTGTTCAATAGATTGCTGTGCTAAACGTTTACTGAGCCAATCTACTGATTGCTGATGTTGGCTTAATACGCGCTGTATCTGCTGTTGTAAGCGTGATTCTAATTGAATAAAGCGTGCTAACCATTGTTCCGAATCTGGGCTGGCGAATTCTGCGGCGGCTGACGGCGTGGCAGCGCGAAAGTCGGCAACAAAATCAGCAATGGTGACATCGGTTTCATGACCGACAGCAGAAATAATCGGAATATTACTGGCAAAAATGGCACGCGCTACGATTTCTTCATTAAATGCCCACAAATCTTCCAACGAACCGCCACCGCGTCCGACTATCAATACCTCACATTCTGCGCGTTGATTGGCTGTTGCTATTGCCTTGCTAATGTCATATTTGGCTTGTTCACCTTGCACGGCAACAGGATAAATAATCACAGGAATGGCGGCAAAACGGCGTTTTAATACGGTCAATATATCGTGCAGTGCCGCACCTGTGGCGGAGGTAATTACACCGATAGCTTTGGGTAATACAGGCAAGCGTTGTTTATACGCGCTATCGAATAGCCCTTCTTCTGCCAACTTATACTTTAAATCATCAAAAGCACGACGTAAATCACCCTCACCAGCGGCTTCCATGCTGTCAACAATCAGTTGATAGTCGCCACGCGGCTCATACAAACTGACTTGGGCTTTAACAATCACTTGTTTACCATTTTCTAGTTTGAAATTTAGCCTGCGTTGTTGAGTACGAAATAACGCGCAGCGTATTTGCGCATTAGCATCTTTCAGAGTGAAATACGAATGCCCTGAACTGGGGGTGCTTAAATTGGATAACTCACCTTGCACACGCACTGTCATAAAATACTCAGCGAGTAATTGACTGGTGGCACGGTTGAGCTGAGTAACAGTGAATAGCGTGTGTTGGTCTATGTCCATCATATAAAAATAGTTTGGTTTTATGCCGCATAAAGTCAAAGTCTAATATAATGCCCGAATTATCTTCGTTTATTTTTCAGGAATCTACCAAAAATGAATCCATCTGAATGGTTCACCGAACAAGTTCCCAGCGCGGGAACTGCTTTTTCATTAAAAATTAAACAAAAGTTACACGAGGAACAATCTGATTTTCAGTTCCTTGAAATTTACGAAACGGAAACGTTTGGTAATTTGATGGTGATTGATGGTTGCACGATGGTGTCCACCCGCGATAACTTTTTTTATCATGAAATGATTAGTCATCCTGCGTTGTATACGCATCCTAATCCCAAACGGGTGTGGATTATCGGTGGCGGTGACTGCGGTACATTACGCGAAGTATTAAAACACCCGTCTGTTGAACACGCGGTACAAATTGATATTGATGAGCGCGTTACTCGTCTGGCGGAAATTTATTTCCCCGAATTGTGTGAGTCTAATAATGATCCACGCGCCGAGTTGAAATTTATTGACGGCATTAAATGGGTAAAGGATGCTGCGCCAAATTCGGTTGATATTATCATTGTTGATAGCACAGATCCTGTAGGGCCTGCGGAAGGTTTATTTGGTGAAGCGTTTTACCGTGATTGCTTTAACTGTTTGTCAGAAAATGGGCTGTTGGTTCAACAAAGCGAATCAGCGTTACTGCATTTAAAACTGATTGGTGAAATGCGTGATGCAATGAGTAATGCGGGTTTAAGTCATCAGCAAACGCTATTTTTCCCACAATGTTTGTATCCATCAGGTTGGTGGAGTGCGACCATTGCCAGTAAAACGGAATTGTCTGCTTTTAGAGAACAAGACTGTGCGAATAAACCGTTTGACACTGTTTATTACAATACCGATATTCATAAAGCAGCTTTAGCTCAGCCTGAGTTTTTTAAAAAAGCTTTTCCTTTATAAATTTTTAGACCGCTGAGGTATTAAAAACCTCAGCGGTCACTTTTTTCCATTACCAGAGATTACTGATATGTTTGATCCTAAAGCCATTGATGATATTGCTAGTAAATTAACAGCAGCATTGCCCTCAGGTTTCAATAACCTAAAAGAAGACATGGAAAAAAACTTCCATATCGTGTTACAAACTGCCTTGGGGAAACTAGATTTAGTCACCCGCGAAGAGTTTGAAGTCCAAAAAGCCGTATTAGCAAAAACACGTTCCAAACTAGAAGCCTTAGAACAGCGTGTTGCTAACATAGAACAGCAAGTGCTGACTAAAGAGGAATTGTAAACAGCTAATGGAATTAGCCGTTGTCTTTAGTCGAGGTCGTTCAGGCATAGAAGCCCCGTTAGTTACTGTGGAAGTTCACGTTGCTAACGGGCTACCCGCACTCAATATTGTCGGCTTACCCGAAGCCGCCGTTAAAGAAAGCAAAGATCGGGTACGCAGCGCGATATTAAACTCGCGCTTTGATTTTCCCATGCAGCGCATCACCGTTAATCTTGCTCCCGCTGATTTACCCAAAGAAGGCGGGCGTTTTGATCTTGCCATTGCCCTTGGTATTCTTGCCGCTTCTGGGCAAATTCCCAGTATTAATTTGAATCAATATGAATGTGTCGGTGAGCTATCATTAGGCGGCGATTTACGTCCGATTAAGGGCATACTACCCGTTGCGATACAAGCCAGAAATAACCATCGTAAGCTTATTTTACCCAAAGAAAATACTGCCGAAGCCGCGCTAGTCAAAGGTATAGAAATTATTCCTGCGGTGCATTTATTAGAAATTTGCGCCTATCTGAATGGGCAAAAGCAAATCCCTGTGGAATATGCCCAGCCTACTCAACAGCGAGTCGATGAAGGCGTGGATTTTTCTGATGTTCACGGTCAATATCACGTCAAACGCGCCTTTGAAATAGCCGCCGCAGGTACGCACAATCTGCTCATGCTAGGACCTCCTGGTACGGGAAAATCCATGTTAGCGGCGAGGTTGCCGACTATTTTGCCGCTACTCTCAGAACAGCAAGCCCAAGAAACCGCCGCGATTGCTTCGATTAGCGACCAAGAGTGGGATGTTCACAATTGGTTAAAACCGCCGTTTCGTGCGCCCCATCACACCGCCTCCGCCGCAGCATTAGTTGGGGGTGGTAGCAATCCACGACCAGGTGAAATATCACTCGCCCATAACGGCGCGTTATTTCTCGATGAACTCCCCGAATTTGATCGCAAAGTCTTGGAAGTATTGCGTGAACCATTAGAATCAGGACATATCACCATTTCCCGTGCTGCCCGCCAAGTCAATTTCCCTGCCCGTTTTCAACTGATTGCCGCGATGAATCCTTGCCCATGTGGTTATTTAGGTGATAGCTCAGGACGTTGTCATTGCACCTCAGAACAAGTCATGCGTTACCGTGCCAGAATCTCAGGGCCATTGCTGGATAGAATTGATATGCACCTTGAAGTCCCTAGAGTGTCGCATGAAGTATTACGCAACGGCTCACCGCAAGGTGAAGAAAGTAGCGCGACTATAAGAGTGCGGGTGGTGGCGGCGCGTAATCTTGCCGTTGCGCGTCATGGCAAAGCTAATTCAATTTTGACTGCTAAAGAAGTCAAACAATTATGTGTATTATCAGCGCAAGGCTATTCATTATTAGAGCAAGCAATGGATAGATTCGGCTTATCCCATCGGGCATATCATCGTATTTTAAAATTGGCGCGTACCATAGCTGATCTCGCACAATCACCACAAATTGAAATTAACCATTTGAGTGAAGCGATTAGTTATCGGAAGTTGGATAGAAAGTAGGTGCGATAAATCGCGTTATTCAGCAGTCACCAATACTGCTTTTTCTTGTGCAATGCCTATACTGGCAATTGCACCCGAATTAGTTTGTCTAAAAAATCGAGAGCGTGAATAAACATGGTGTTGCTTCCTTTGGGCTAAATAAAAGTAGAATATAGCGTGTGAGACTGTGAAAGTATTCAGTTACAGCGACCAAATGGCTAAAAATACCGTCATTC
>JBAXNR010000126.1:0-8873 GCA_037133675.1 Methylococcales bacterium | reverse complement strand
GCTAAATTCGGGGAGTTAGGAGGGGCATAATCCTTAAGTTGGCGCATATGGGTATTCACCCCGTCGCAATGTTTTGGACATTACGCGAGAACTTGAAATATATGGGGCGGGTTGAATAACCCGCCCCGCTTAAGTGGATATGGGCTGTATTACTACATAACTGCGTGTCGTTTGTGGAAAAAGTTATAAAAGCAAGGCTTAATCTGTTTTTGGGTAGGCTTTAGGCGCATTCGTAGGGCGCATTAGCGATAGCGTAATGCCGCAGAATATTCGGGGGGAATACGCTATACGCTTTTCACCTTACGAGTTAAGACGCGATATGAGGCTAAATTTTATTATAGGACAGTTTTATTATGACTAAATTACTATCAAAAGAAATAGTGCCAGCAGGGTTGAGTCTATATTTGGATATTCCAATAGGAACACATTCCTCTCAGACAGGTGTTTTTTTCCCTGCTGGTTATCGGTTCTCTAGTGTCGATATTCACATGGTTTTGTATTTTCATGGACACAATTCACCACCACCAGATAGATACTGGAAAAATCAAAATTTTAAATTACGGGAAGAAGTCAATGCCAGTAATAAAGCAAACGTTGTTTTGGTAGTACCAGGAATAAATAATTCGTATGCAGGTACTTTACAAACAGTCAAAGGATTTGATAAATACATAGATGCCCTGTTAGAGGGTATTATGGAACACGCGGGTATGTGTCCATATATTTCATTAGGACGATTGACTTTGGCTGCGCATTCAGGAGGAGGGGCTCCCATGCTTGAATTGGTTAAGACAATAAATACTGGCAGTAATGCAGGTAGTCTAAGTGGGTGTTGGGGGTTTGATTGTTTATATGGCTCTGGCGATCCAGTAGTAAAAACAAAGCCATCAATTCCGCCTAATGTAGAAGAACACTGGCTTGAGAGTGCAAAAAAAAATTTTGATGTGAGCTTTGAATTTTTTTGGGTGACTCATGGACCTGGGACGCGCTCAAAAAATCTACAAACTTTTGCAAAAGCCGCCAATATTACTAATATCTCTGTTGTTGAGTCAAAGGGAGCAATACATGACACTGTGCCGATAAGGAACTTTAAAGATTGCATTAATCGAATGTATATTCCATAGCACATAAGGCTATTAGCCATGTAACAAGATAAGGTGTACTAATCATAGGATGCGCTGAGGAATGAGCTGCGTACTGCGTACGTTGGGGTAAGCTTCAAGCGAACCCCAACATACCTCAAGTACCCGCTATTAACCGACAACACAACCTGTAGAATGGGTAGAGCAACGCGAAACCCATCATGAATAATCCCAATACGATGGGTTTTACTACGTTCTATCCATCCTACGAGTTGTGTTGCCGTATCAGTGAAGAATTGATGGGTAGGTGAACCAATTAGCGCGTCCATGTCAATGTATAGATGGGCGTTTAGTTTTGATGGTTTGGGAGGGTAGTGGAATGATAAATGTTTTTTAACAGGATCGAATTTGCAGATTTACGAGATGGGTTTTGCTATCGCTCTACTCGTCCTATATCTTACTAGCTACCCGATTGGCTATTGATAAAATAGTGTGGGTACTTATCTTCAATCATTTTAGAGAGAGTATATTTTATGTCTGTGCTATCTGACTTAAATAATGTTTGCCCCATTGATTTTTCACCATTTCCTTGGATGGAATATGCTTTTGAAGAAATTGGAACAAAAGAAATTAGTGGTACGCGAGATAATCCGAGAATTAAAGAATACCTTGCGAGTGTGCATCTTGGTCATGCGCATGATGAAACTCCGTGGTGTTCGGCTTTCGCAAATTGGTGCATGAAGCAAGCTGACATTCGAGGTACTGGCAAACCAAATGCTAGATCGTGGCTAACATGGGGACAAGCTAACGCTTGTTTAGCCACACCGTGCTTTGGTGCTGTAACCATTTTATGGCGAGGTCAGCGGAATGGTTGGCAAGGACATGTCGGTTTTTATGTAGGAAGTTGGCAGGGGAAAATTTCGCTTCTGGGTGGAAATCAAGGTAACAAAGTGTCCATTGCAGAGTTTAACCCAAACCGTGTGTTAGGCTATCGTTGGCCAGCATCTTATCAGTTGCCGATATGATGTTTCTCCTGTTCTGAAAACCTATTGATTCAGGCGGAAAAATTAAAATAATTGGCTTTCTAGCTATCTATAAGGGGAAAACTCATCATGAGAAAACAATTTTTATATTTTTTTGTAATCGGCTTAATTTTTATGTCTGAGGCTCAAGCCGACAAGGATATTCAGGAATTCATCACAAAGGGTGGAACAGGCAAATATCATTGTGCTTATCAAAGCAAACAGGCAAGCCAAACTTGTACCGTAATTGTAAAAAAAGAGATGATAAATCATCCCGCTTTCGTCATGTGGCATGGTAAACCCGATCGTGGCAATGTGATTACAATTCAATGGCCAGATGGTGACGAATCAAGATACACCGAGACAGATAGTGGTGAAATGATTAATTTGGGCAATCAAAAAGGTTTTGGTGATTACCATCTCTCTGGTGATGAAGTAGAGCAAGATTGGAGTCGAGGTTTTGTTATAGAAAAGTCGGGGGCTGAGTACATTCGGCTTTGGTGAAAACCCGCAACGCCATAGGGTTGGGTTAAACCTGTTATTTTGTCTCGTTCCCAAGCTCTGGAGACTGTGAAAGCATTCAAAAACCATCAAAACGTTATTTTTAACATATTGATTTATATATGATACTGGAGTCAAAACTCATGAGTTTTGACTCAAAAATCGAATACTTTCACAGTCTCTCTGGCTTGGGAATGCCTACTTAATCCGTTTTAGGGGAAGCTTTAAGTCGGTTTGTAGGATGGGTAGAGCAACGTGAAACCCATCATAAACAATCTCAATGTGATGGGTTTCACTGCGATCTACCCATCCTATGAGCTAAGCAACAAGAAGTAAAGGAGATTCCATCATGAGTAAATCAATTTCAGCTTCAGTCGGAAAAAATGGGGCTAATAAACCAAATGATGTTACAACAGTTCAAGAACTACTAAACAAAGTACCAATAACACATGGCCGTCCATTACCACCACTCGAGGTAGATGGGGTGTGCGGGAACGTTACACGCACGGCAATCGGTAATTTCCAAAAGATCGGCTGCGGATTCGAATGGCCTGATCAATTGATTTCAGTCGGCGGCCGAACTTGGGATCGCTTATTAGCCTTGACTGAGGGGGCAACTGGCGTAGATATGATCTATACTCCTCCTACTTTGAACACGGTTCCGTATTTTGGCATCGACTCATATATACCAGCCAATAACACTCAATACTTAGGCGGTGGCAAGACATTTTACGATGCAGTGAGTAACAAACTGAAAACTCCTATTACCTTCTGGGGGCGCTACATAGGAGCTTCAAATCCTCTTAATAACGATGAAGTTAATTATCTACATCAAAAGGATAAGGATTGCAAAGTTCTCGTTATATACAACGGAAATTCCGTAGCAAGTGTAGCAAACACCTGTGATACCGCAGCACAACCTGACATATCAAAAGCAATAATGGCTGCCGAGCATATTGGGATTCCACTACACGTTACCATCTATGCAAACATAGATTCAGCAAAAACTCCAATGAACCCATCTGTTGAATGGCTAGCGGGTTGGTTGATGGGAATGATTAACCAGCGCGGCTCTGCTGGACTTTACATGGGGCTTGATATTTCTACCAATTACTGCAAAGCATTACAGGGACTAGCCCCAGACATCAAACAAAAAATTTTTCTGATGCTAGGTAAGATCGTTACGGAGCCAGGCTGTCATTCCGGTGGAGCTCATGTTAAGCAAGATATCATGGCAAGACAAATATTTCATATTAAGGATGACGGCTATGCATGTGTCGATGTAGATTCGGCTAGCGGTATTGGACGATCTCATATGTGGTAATTACTGCTTTTACGTCACGCATTAAGAAACGAAAGAAAATGGGGACCATCCAAAACTCGTAAGATGGGTAATGTGTAGGATGGGTAGAGCGATAGCAAGTAGCCCGCATAGAGCTTGCGGGGCTTTTCGTGATGTCTCGTTCCCAAGCTCTGGAGTTTGGGAACTGGAGTTTGGGAGCGAGACATCAATTTCCACAATAATTTTACCGTGAGGGTTTGTTATGTTTAGGTTAATTTGTATTCTGCTAATGGGGCTTGTCGCAATGTCCAACGCATTTGCTGATGCCACCATTCCGACAGCCGACAAAGCGGGTAGTAAGGATAATCCGCTGTTAAAACGCTATGAAGGTTCATACATCGTTGCTTATGAACATAAAAATTTTGACGAATTCACGCTACCGCTTTCTAAGTTGGAAGCGGTGGAAGGAAAGCGCGACAAGCATAATAGCAACTATTACGAACCTAAGGACAAGAAAACTTTAGAAGGTGCGTACACGCGGCTAGTCTATTTACTACCAGACCAGCGTTCACCATTAGAAGTGTTACGCAATTATCAAGACGAAATCGTCAGTAAAAATGGCAAGGTGCTATTTGAATGTAAAGGCGAAGAATGTGGTGGCAACTCTAGCCAAAGCAGTAGTGCCATAATTGTCGGTGGAAATATGAGCTTATCTATGTATCTTTACCCAGAAGAACGCATTACCGACCCATTTTTTTCAAATGGTCACTGCGCCATGTATAGCCTCATCAATGACCAACGCTATTTGGTAGCAGAGTTACCCGAAAGTAATGCGCATATATCGGTACTCACTTATACGCTTAAAAATGATATTGCCTGTAAAGCATTCAATGACCGAACCATTGCTGTTGTTGATATTATTGAAGCAAAAGCCCGCGAACAAAAAATGGTCGCGGTTAAAGCCGAAGAAATGGCAGCTAATATTTCCAACAAGGGGAGCATTGCTCTTTATGGCATTTACTTTGAATTTAACAAAGCCGATGTAAAACCTGAATCCGATGCCACGTTAGAACAAATTGCCACGCTGTTAAAAAACGATACGGCGTTAAAGTTATTAGTGGTCGGACATACTGATAACGCTGGTAGTTTTGACTTCAATATGGACTTATCACAACAACGCGCCAAAGCAGTGGTTAAGGCACTGGTCGATAAATACGGTATTAATAAAGATAGGCTGATGCCCGTCGGCGTGTCATTTGCCAGCCCTGTTACATCAAATGAAACCGAAGAAGGACGAGCGAAAAACCGCCGTGTTGAGTTAGTTAAAAATTAAGGCTTAAGCAGCGTAGATTGAGGTGGACACGGTAAGGTGCAATCCGTAGCATGGTAGTTACAAAACATTCAGCGGAATACGCTATCGATACTGTGAAAGTGTTCACCATTCAGCTAAAAAATGCCGTCATTCCAGCATGGATGCTGGAATCCAGTCACAAGGATGTGAAGCCGCGTGAAGATAATATTACTTATGTTCTAAACCCATATTTTTTGAAAAAAAACCTATGTATCAAGAAAAACTTAAGCAATTTGAAAATGTAGAAAATCTAGCGGGTAAGTCTTGGGAACACGCCGTTGCCATTGATGTTTTAAATAACACTAATATAAAAGACTGTCCTATCCATTGTTTTCATTACCAACAGATGTTGGAATTATTTTTTAAACATTTATTAGAGACAAAAAGTGAATTTGGCTCATTCAGTAGAACGCAGAAATTACAAAAATTGTTAGAAGAAGTGATTGCCAGTACGCCGTTCAAAACAGATAAAAGCCAATACTTGATGGCATTACAGGTTATCACTGTCTGTGCAGAAGAATATAGATATAACTTTCTAATTGATTGTGCCGGTTATAAACAAAGTGTCGAAATTTGCGATGTTCTATTAGATGAATTGCTCGATTTTGAGAAAATAAAAACTGCTCGTAACGCTTAATTAATACACGGTAAATGGTAAACAAGAAATCATGCCCACTACAATAACAAAAAGGATACAACAATGACTGAAATAAGCCGAGTTGCCTTATTTGGCAAGTTAAACACCGTCTGTTACAAAGGCATAGAAGGTGCGACCGTATTTTGTAAAATGCGTGGCAATCCCTATGTTGAACTGGTGCATTGGTTGCACCAGATTTTGCAATTACAAAACTCCGATTTACACATCATCATTCGCCAATTTAATCTCGACCCTTCCCGTTTAGCCAAAGATTTCACTGACTCATTAGACCGTTTGCCTAGAGGATCAACCTCCATTTCCGATTTATCCCAACATATTGAAGATGCAGTGGAACGCGGTTGGGTATTTGGTACGTTGATGTTTGGGGAATCGCAAGTGCGCTCTGGGCATTTAATTGTCGGTATTTTGAAAACTAAAGGCTTAAGCCACGCCTTGACCAGTATTTCCAAAGAATTTGAAAAAATTAAAATTGAAACTTTATCCGACCGTTTTGATGAAATTCTTAAAGGTTCACCCGAACAGGGTTTGATTGCCAGTGACGGTTTTCAAGTCGGTGGCGGTGCAGTCCCAGGGGAAGCCAGCGGTGCAATGTCACCCGCACAAATGGGTAAAGGACAAGCCTTAAAACAATTCACTGTCGATTTAACCGAACAAGCCCGCTCTGGCAAAATGGATCCAATTGTGGGACGTGATGAAGAAATTCGTCAACTCATCGATATACTTATGCGCCGCCGACAAAACAATCCGATACTGACAGGCGAGGCGGGCGTTGGTAAAACCGCTATCGTTGAAGGTTTTGCACAAAAAATTGTTGCGGGTGATGTGCCGCCTTCCCTGCAAAATGTGAGTTTACGCACCTTGGATGTCGGCTTATTACAAGCAGGTGCAAGCATGAAAGGCGAGTTTGAAAACCGTCTGCGCCAAGTGATTGATGAAGTCCAAGCCTCCGAAAAACCGATTATTTTGTTTATTGACGAAGCGCATACTCTAGTCGGTGCAGGTGGTGCAGCAGGTACAGGTGATGCTGCTAATTTATTAAAACCTGCGTTAGCGCGAGGCACATTACGCACCGTTGCCGCCACCACCTTTGCCGAATATAAAAAATACATCGAAAAAGACCCCGCATTAACGCGCCGCTTTCAAGTCATACAAGTCAACGAACCTAGCGAAGAAAAAGCCATACTCATGATGCGTACTATTGCTTCAGTCATGGAAAAACACCATCAAGTACAAGTATTAGACGAAGCCTTAGAAGCCGCCGTTAAATTATCGCACCGCTACATTCCCGCACGGCAACTGCCCGATAAATCAGTCAGTTTATTAGATACCGCTTCCGCACGCGTGGCGATTAGTCAACACGCAGTTCCTGCGGAAGTCGATGATTGCCGCAAACGCATTAACGCACTGAACACTGAACTGGAAATTATTGCTCGCGAAAAAGCCGTTGGCATTGATATAAAAGACCGCGAAACTCATGCCACGGAAAAATTAGCTGCCGAACAAGAACGCTTGGTAGGCTTGGAACAACGCTGGACAACTGAACGTGATTTAGTGAAAAACATTCTCGACATACGCGCCAAACTCCGTGCGTTAATCGGCAAAGTGGAAGGCACAGACAGCGCGTTAGAAAAAGCCGCCGATGCGATTGCTGACACCACCGCTGATCCCGTATCGCGTGAACAATTGTTGGAAGAACTGAAAGCTTTACAAGCTAAACTACATGAACTGCAAGGTGAATCACCATTAATTTTACCCAGCGTCGATGCGCAAGCGGTGGCTTCTGTGGTTGGTGATTGGACAGGCATTCCTGTTGGACGCATGGTGAAAAATGAAATAGACAACATTATTCATCTTGCCGATAACATCGAACAACGCATTATTGGACAACGTCACGCGCTGGATATGATCGCCAAACGGGTACAAACCTCTCGAGCTGGTTTAGATAATCCCAATAAACCCATCGGCGTGTTTATGCTGGCGGGAACTTCGGGTGTCGGTAAAACTGAAACCGCGTTGGCACTCGCAGAAACTTTATACGGCGGTGAACAAAACGTTATCACCATCAATATGAGCGAATACCAAGAAGCGCACACTGTGTCCACACTAAAAGGCGCACCTCCTGGTTATGTCGGTTATGGCGAAGGTGGCGTATTGACCGAGGCAGTCAGACGCAGACCGTATTCAGTGGTGTTATTGGATGAAGTTGAAAAAGCCCACCCAGACGTGCATGAAATTTTCTTCCAAGTATTTGATAAAGGCTGGATGGAAGACGGCGAAGGGCGGGTAATTGATTTTAAAAACACCCTGATTTTACTCACCACCAACGCAGGCACAGACATGATTATGAACCTGTGCAAAGACCCTGAATTAATGCCTGAACCCGAAGACATTGCCAAAGCCCTGCGTGAGCCGTTGTTAAAAGTCTTCCCCCCTGCCCTATTAGGACGTTTAGTCGTTATTCCGTATTACCCACTCAGTGATGAAATGATTTGCGCAATTACTCGTCTGCAACTGGGACGGATTAAAAAACGGGTTATGGAGAGTCATAAAGTCCCGTTTACTTATGATGATGACGTGGTGAAATTGATTGCCAGCCGTTGTACTGAATTAGAAAGTGGCGGACGCATGATTGATGCGATATTGACCAATACCTTGTTACCACGCATTAGCCAAGAGTTTTTATTACGGATGATGGCAGGTGAAGCCATTGAACGAGTCCATATCAGTGTGCGGGATGGGGAGTTTGGGTTTAGTTTTGAGTGATTTTTTGGAGTAGTAGAATAAAAAATGTTTTTTAATTAGGTAGGGTATCGTTGTACCTTACCTTTTTTACTAAAATTCGTTAGAAGATATTGATGATGTTGGGTAACGATAAAGCTGTTGCCTAACTTTAATATGGCTAAAATTTTTATAGGGGGGGGGGGGCATATGCGCCAACTTAAGGATTATGCCCCTCCTAACTCCCCGAATTTAGCCATCA
>JBAXNR010000125.1:0-9072 GCA_037133675.1 Methylococcales bacterium | reverse complement strand
ATCCACCACTAAGACAGTAGAAAAAAAGAAATAGCTTTTATCCTTCAGTCAGTAGTCTGTCATTCACTGGCTATTGACTTGACGCTACTCGATGCGTTCATGTTAACTCTTTGCCGTGTTTTTTGATCAAGTTGAACGCAAAGCCGCATGAACTCTGAAATTGCATTTATGACTTGAATTCAAGTTTCTTATTAATTTATGGAAATAAAACTATGTTTCTATATTTTCAGTCCAAATAAAATCTCTTAATTGTCCAATCTTTATTAATTTAAAGCGTCTTGTTGAATTACGATGATCAAGATTTGGATATTTACTTCCAGCAGTATATGTATTGTTGAAATTGTAAATAGAACGCTCGATATATTCCATAACATCAATATGTTGCCCATTTAACTTCTTTCTATGGAGTTTTTTAACCACTCTTTTTGCGACCTCATCTGGCTGAATATCCAAGATAACATGAAAATCCACAGCCTGAGAGAACCTATGTTTATGTACGAATACTAAAACACCTTTAATCTCTCCGCATTTAATAAATAGACCGCCAGCTAAGGTTGGTTTCAAAAAATGAAAAATTTGTTCATAGGTTGTATTTTTAGGTACATATTTCAAAATAATTTTCATAACCTTTTATTATCTCCTTAGATCTATCTATTACTAACAAATACGTTTGCTGCTTTAAATCAATACGTTAAGTTTGCATCCATCATTACCAATGTATAAAAAGACATCTTGTGGTTGTAACTACCCGTTTTTTTGTTCTTGATGCTTCATTGTTCGTGTAATTTTAATAGAAAATCAGCTTTTTTATCACCTAACAGATTAATATCTGTTAGCTAAAAAGATGTGGGTAATGGACAGCAGGCTTAACCTCGCCACCAATACCAGAACGTTTGTTCAGTTGAGTAGGCTATTAGGCTTATGTGTGATACCGTTGAGGTACGAAACACACTCTTTCGAGTGAATTAATCATAATGATGCGCCCGCCTATCTTCGGCATATCTTATTGCTCTTTAATCCCAAAAACTAAAAATCATGCAATTAATAGAAGATAGCGTTGAAATAAAATTAGATAAAGCGCAGTTAATCCTTTTTACCCGCTATGTAAAAATAATATCAGCGACGATATTGGCAATTACTTTACTTGTTTTCATAAGCTGGTTTTTTAATATCGATTTTTTAAAAAGTGCCAATCCAGCTTTGCGGTTAATGAAATTGCAAGCCGCTTTTTGCTTTGTATTTATTGCCTTATCATTGTATTTATTAACCTTCAAAGAAAAATTACAAGGCACAAAAAAACGCCTATTTTATTTTTCGAGTTTAGTCATCGCCTTAGAAAGTCTGTTAGTTATTTTAGAATATGCTACAGGTGTTGATTTAGTAATGGATTTGAATGGCAGCATGACTTTACTCACTGCAATTAATTTTTTGTTTTGTAGCGTATCGTTATTAACTGTAATAAAACTTCCGCATTTTGCACTACGCTTAATTGTCATACCGCTTATTATTTCTTATATTATTTTTTTAAATTACCTGTTTGGTGAAACCGCTTATCTTGATAATCCGTTAATCTCAATGAGATTACCGACTACATTTTGTTTTCTTCTCTTTACAGTAGGCTTTTTTTTATTAAACCTAGAAAATAGCCTTCTGTGGTTTGTCACAGCCAAAATAGCAAGTGCAAAACTATGTAAACGCCTGCTGTTATTATTGTTCGTGTTAATACCTTTTATTGGCTGGTTAAGATTGCAAGGGCAAATAGCAGGTTGGTATGATCTAGGATTTGGCTTATCGTTACATGCGGCAGGTATGATTTTGTCTGTTAGTTATCTTATTATTTGGTCAACCAAAAAGATTAAGACGATTGAGCTTAAAGCTCTGATTGTAGAAAAAGAAAAAGATCTTTTGTTGAAAATAATAGAAGAATCGCGTGATTTTATTGGCATGGCAGATTTGAATGGAAGTTTAGGTTATCACAATCCAGCCGCCAAAAGGATGCTTGGCTTTCCAGAAAATACTAATTTATCTCAGTTCACAATTAAATCTATTTTTTCTGATGAGGAATATAAACAGCAGGAAGAAGAGGTTATCCCTACCGCAATAAAACAAGGTTATTGGAAAGGAGAAGCCTCATTATTACACCACGAGGGTTATGAAATTCCTGTTTCTTTAATTTGTATTTGTCATAAAGATAAACAAGGAAACCCTGTTAGCTTATCTGCCATTATGCGTGATATTAACGAAGAAAAGAAATTACGCAATTTAATGGAACAAGCTGAAAAAAAGGCGGTGGCAAATGAATTTCGTTGGAAATTTGCTGTTGAAGGCTCAGGTGATGGACTTTGGGATTGGAATGCTGAAAATAATGAAGTGTTCTATTCTAAAAAATGGAAATCAATGATTGGCTTTGCTGATGACGAAATTGAAAATATTTTTGAAGAATGGGAAAAAAGACTGCATCCCGATGATAAATCAGACGCTATGTTAGATATCAACAATTATTTGGACAGCAAGACAGAACACTATAGCAACGAACATCGCCTGCTTTGCAAAGACGGCACTTATAAATGGATACTGTCTCGCGGGGTGGCTGTTAGTCGTGATGAAGAGGGTAATCCTTTACGTTTAATTGGTACACATACAGATATTAGCGAACGTAAAAATGTTGAACAGGTTTTGCGTGAGGCTAAAAGAACTGCTGAACTTTTAGCAGTATCGAAGGCTAACTTTTTAGCCAACATGAGCCATGAAATTCGCACACCGATGAATGCTATTTTAGGGTTAAGCTTTGTGCTTGAAAAAAGTCAGTTATCTGAAGACGATAAATCCTTAATACACAAAATTCAAGGCGCGGGGAAATCCTTATTAGGTATTATTAATCAGGTACTGGATATATCAAAAATTGAAGCAGGTAAACTTGAACTGGAGGTTGCCACTTTTAACTTGCACGATATTTTAGATAATTTAGCCACCATTATGACCTTTAGTGCAGATGGTAAAAATCTGGATTTAATTATTCATCCGCCTACTTGCTATTGTGTGCATCGATTAAAAGGTGATGCACCCCGATTACAACAAGTGCTGGTCAATTTAGTGAGCAATGCCATTAAATTCACTCATCAAGGTCAAGTGACTGTCATCATTACAGAGCAAGACATTAATGAACAGCGTGTTTATTTGAATTTTGCGGTATCCGATACAGGTGAAGGCATTTCTAAAGAGCTACAAGACACTATTTTTATGCCATTTTCTCAAGCCGATAATTCCATTGCTCGACGTTATGGCGGAACAGGTCTTGGTTTGAGTATTTCACGTCAATTAGTGAATTTAATGGGCGCGGATATAGTGCTAAGCAGTGAAATAGGCAAGGGAAGTTGTTTTTCATTTGGTTTAATTTTTGATATTGCGCTTGAGGTTGATATAAATGCTGTGGTTGAGAATCAAGGGGTCGAGGTTATTATTGCCGATGATAATGAAGCAGCGCGTGAAGCATTGCTTTCAATGACTAAAATAATCGGTTTGCCTGCGCTAGCGATTGATTCTGGTCAAGCGGTATTAAATTATGTGTTAAACCATCAAGCGGATGTCAACCGACAAGAAATTATCATTTTAGATTGGAAAATGCCAGACATGGACGGCTTGCAGACCGCTAAAGTGCTTTATGAAAATAGACAGACGGAGAATAAAAAGCCTATTATCATCCTAGAAACTGTGTATGAAACAAAACTCCGAAACGAATACCCAGAAGCCGCCCTTATTGTTGATACCGTTTTAAGAAAGCCTATCACCGCTTCTTCGCTTGCTCAGGCGATTGAAAAAGCCATGCTAAAACATGGAAAAACAGAGTCTAAAAAACGACTTTCAACTATGTTGCCATTAAAACACCTTAAAGGAATTACTCTTTTAGTTGTCGATGATAATTACATCAATCTTGAAGTGGCGAGTCGGATATTTAGAGCCGAAGGTGCGCTAGTTATATCGATGGATAATGGTCAAAAAGCCGTTGATTATCTGAAAAATAATCTTGATAACATTGACCTCGTCTTGATGGATATTCAAATGCCTGTCATGGATGGTTATGAAGCCACCCGTTTAATTCGTCAAATGCCAGAGTTAATCGATTTGCCTATTATTGCGTTGAGTGCAGGAGCTTTTAAAACGCAAATTGAAAAAGCAAAATCGGTGGGCATTAATGATTTTATTGCTAAACCATTTGATGTTGAAATGACTGTGAATTTAATTGCAAAACTTACCAAGAAAACAGCGTCAGTAAAAATCAATCAAGAAAACCTTTTGATTGAAAAACCTTTGCGTTCTGCTATTCAATACTCTGGTATTGATATAGAAGCTGCCCTAGAAACGTGGGGTGATGTTGATATGTATAAACGCTATCTTGTTAAGTTTTTGCAGGATTGTGAGTCACTAACAATTATTAGTAATACACGCTCGGAAGAATTTACTTCTTTAATACACAAAATTAAAGGCACTGCAAAAATGCTTGGACTGATTGAAATAAGTAATATTGTTCATGAAGTGGATGAACTGATAGACAATAATCAGGATACGACTGAAATTTTGGGACGCTTAAAAATTGCCATTGAAGCAGCACATGAAGCAGCACAGAACTTTAGCCCTGACTATGCTAGTGCAAAACAAACGATAGAATTAGCTGTAAAAGACTTTAACGGTAAAATTATTTCAGAATTGCTTACGGTGGTTTTGCAAACCGTAGAACGAGATAGTCCCGATGGTCTTACCGCTACACTCAACGAATTGAGTGACTATTTAACGGCAGAACGTATTGAACCACTTAAACTGGCACTCGATTTCTTTGATTTTCCATTGGCAAAATCGGAAATTATAAAATTAGCAAATGAATGCGATCTTTCTTTAGGAGCTGAAAATGTTTGATACCCAACAACCACTTATTCTGATTGTGGATGACGACCCCAGTAATTTAGCAGTAATGCGTGAAATACTCGGCGATAACTATCAATTAGTGTATGCAAAAAATGGTGCAAGTACCTTAGCTGCCGCAGAAAAACATAATCTATCGCTTATTTTATTAGACATTAATCTTCCTGATATGGATGGTTACGAAGTTTGTAAACAATTGAAAGGAAATCCAAATACAGAGCATATACCGATTATTTTTGTGACTGCGATGACTGGTAATCAACATGAAGAAGTTGGTTTAAAAGTTGGTGCAGTTGATTACATTACCAAACCTTTTTCACCCGCTATTGTGTTAGCGCGGGTGCGAATTCATTTGTCATTAGTTAAAACCGAAAGATTAGAAGAAAGTTATAGAGAAGCTATTTATATGTTAGGTGCAGCAGGTCACTATAACGATAATGATACTGGCGTGCATATTTGGCGAATGGCAGCTTATGCCGCGCGGCTTGCCGATGAATGTGGTTGGGGATTAAAAAGTAAATTACTCGAACTAGCCTCGCCGATGCACGATACAGGAAAAATCGGCATCCCAGATGCGATATTACGAAAACCTGCGCCATTAACACCCGATGAATGGGTGATAATGAAAACACATGCACAAATTGGTTATGACATTCTTAGTCGAGGTCGTTCACCTTTATTTAAAATGGCAGCAGAAATTGCTCTTTACCACCATGAAAAATGGGATGGTAGTGGATACCCACAAGGGCTTAGCGGACAAGAAATACCTGAATCAGCGCGTATTGTTGCGCTAACTGATGTTTTCGATGCGTTAACAATGGAAAGACCTTATAAAAAAGCATGGTCAGTTGAAGAAGCTATCGCTGAAATTAAGAAAAGCTCAGGAAAGCATTTTGAACCGCGATTAGTGAATAAATTTGAAAGCATTTTACCTGATATTTGTAATATCAAAAAACAATGGGTTGATTTACCAACACTTAAATAATGCGATAAGGTGAGCTAGAACTAACGCGCAATAAAATGATAACGTTCGCCCTGAGCTGTGAGCTTGTCGAACAGTCGAACCACATTCACGCTTCGACTGTGGGCAATTCTTCACTGCCATTAAGTTAAAGGGGCGGGTCTTGTACCTGCCCTTAAATAAGTCGGCGTGTTATCAGGACAACCACAAGGGATTGCCCCTACGGTAAAATGGCAGTGAGGCAATTCTTTGGGTGCTAAACATTGAGAACTTTTAGGTTTTGCCCTACTAACTTAAGCCTAAAGCATTACGAATGCTGTTATTGAGTGTTAGAATACTTGATATACCTATAGGGTTCAGACCGTCTATTACTCGCTACTGTTCACTACGCATTCTACTTACAAAGAGGATTCTATGCGGAAACTTACGCTTTTCCCTGCGTTGATTGGAGTAACACTTGTTGCTGTTATTGTATTTTTCGCTTTTCACTTCATATTTCGCGATTTTTTCGTTGATCTATGGTGGTATCAATCATTAAATATTGATGGTTATTTTTGGCTGAGATTACTGTATAAGTTTTTTATTTTCGGTGGGGTGACGCTGTTCTTCTTTGCGATTTTCTTTTCACATTTTTGGTTTGCATCCCGCTATATAGGCTTAAATCCAACCGATGAGATTGTTGACAATGTTGCTAAGCGGCTGCGTTTTCAACGTATCGCTGATCTATTCATGAATTGGTCGATAAAAATATATACCCCCATATCGCTAATACTCGCTATTTTTGTTGCCATGCCTTTTTACAAAGAATGGAAGTTAGCCTTATTGTTCTTTTTTAGTCAGAACTCTGGGGTAACTGAATCCATTTATGGCAATGATGTCAGCTTTTATATGTTTTCTTATCCAATGTATATGCTGATTCAGCAAGAATTATTGATAACGGCAACGCTGATATTCTTTTTTGTAGGCATCTTATATTGGCTAGAACATATTTTCGTACCCAATCAGCGTAAAGAATACCATACGGGTGCGAAGGCACATTTAACGACTTTAATTGGTTTTGTGGTGATTTTTGTCGTTTGGGGCTTTTTGCTGGAACGCTTTTCTTTGCTCCATACCAACGCCCATGAGCCTATATTTTATGGCCCTGGTACGATAGAAATACGCTATCGGCTACCTATTCTTTGGCTGGGTATTGCTACTTTTGTAGCGACCGCAATCTCGGCAAGCTTATTTATTTTTTCGCCAAAGCACCGAATTAAAGCACCTTTTTTAGTCTCATTGCTGGCTTTTCTATTCATGCTGGTATTATCAAAAGTAGAGTTTTTACCACAGCTTATCGAAAAATTTATTGTGATTCCCAACCCTGTTGCAACAGAAAGACCGTTTATGCAGGCGAATATTGATTCAACATTAAAGGCATATAATTTAGATAATATTACTGTTGAAAATTTGGATATTAAACAAGATGCCACAGAAGATATTAAATCGTGGGCGACACAAAAACGCTTTGAAAATATTCCGATTTGGGACAGAGAATTTCTCATTCATGCCTATCAACAATTACAAGAAATTAGACCTTATTATCATTTTAATTCGGTAGATGAAGACCGTTATGATTTACTCGGACATATTCGACAGGTCAATCTTGCTGCCAGAGAAATTAATATCTCTAAATTACCTATGGCGGCTCAAAATTGGGAAAATACCCATTTGCGCTATACCCACGGTGTAGGTGCGGTAGTGTCACCCGCAGCTCAAGATGCAGGTAAACCACTGGTGTGGTATTTACGCGATTTAAATATGAATTCTGATGTGAGTAATTTCACTATTAAGAACCCAGATATTTACTTCGGTGAAGCCAAATATAATTACGCGATAGTACCTAATAATCTTAAGGTACTTGGTATTGAAAGCTCCGATCAGAGTGAAGAGCATGATTATACTGGCAAAGGTGGAATACCTATTTCCAATATTTTCAAAAAAGCCTTATTCTCGATATATTTTAACGATTTAAAAATATTCTTCTCACCTAATATTACTGACAAAAGTCAGCTTATGATACGGAGAAATATCGTTGAGCGCGTTCATCATATAGCTCCGTTTCTTCAGTTAGACAAAGACCCTTATCTAGTCGGAACAAAAGATAGGTTTTATTGGATATTGGATGCTTATACCATCTCTAATTGGTATCCGCTTTCAAAGCCTGCCGCCGATGATTATTTAGCGAGTGATGAAAAATTTAACTACATTCGTAATTCAGTTAAAGTAGTGGTCGATGCTTTTGACGGCACAGTTGATTTTTATCTATCAGATCCCTCTGATGCTATTATTCAAACCTACAATCGCGCCTTTCCTGGCTTACTTAAAGACTTAAGTACCATGCCTAAAGAATTACGCGCACATTTGCGTTATCCGCGTGATCTTTTCTATATGCAAATGAAGATTTACGCAAAGTATCATCAAACTAGCCCTGACTTATTCTATGAACAAGGCGAAACATGGCAGTTTGCTAATGTGCGTGGTGAGCCTGTCATGCCCTATTATCAAACTATGGATTTTCCAGTCACAGATGCCTCTGCTAGCTCGGATTGTAAAGACCAAGAAGAGTTTGTCATGATTAACCCTATGACTCCCATTAACAGAAATAACCTAAGTATGATTGGTGTTGCTAGCATATTAGATAAAACTAATTGTGCGCTAGATTACAAACCCAATATTAGAATTTATAAATTTGGTAAAGACGTGCAAGTCAACGGCCCTGCCCAAGTTGAAGCCTTGATTAATCAAAACGCCGAAATTTCAGAAAAGCTAACTTTATGGGATCAGCATGGTTCAAAAGTTGAACTGGGGCGGATGATTATTTTACCAATGGGTAATACCATTCTTTATGTGCAACCTGTTTATTTAACCTCGATCAATAATCAAATCCCAGAATTAACCCGCATGATTGTATCAATGGGTAATCAAGTCGTATGGGATACCTCATTATGGTCGGCGTTTGGAAAATTAGAACAACTGTATGCAAAAACAAAAGCTGAACAAGGCGGTACAGGAACTAGACCTAAACAAAATTAACGGTTAGTAGTAACACGATAAGATGGGCTTCCTTCGTTAGTCCATCCTATCGTGCTGATTTTGTTCTTGGATTCAAGTCATAAATGCAATTCCAGAGTTCATGCGGCTTTGCGTTCAAG
>JBAXNR010000124.1:0-9097 GCA_037133675.1 Methylococcales bacterium | reverse complement strand
CTATTGTCTTTAATTATGGTGCTAGTTATCTTATAGGGCATAACCTTACGCACGGCAATCGGCGTGCAAAACTGCTATTAATCACGTCAATTATTGCCAATTTGAGTTTGTTGGGCTATTTCAAATACGCCAATTTTTTCGTTGATAATCTCAACAGCCTGACAGGTTCAGCGATTACCATGGCGAAGGTGTTTTTGCCCTTAGGTATTTCGTTTTTCACTTTTACCCAGCTGGCGTTTTTAGTCGATACTTATCAAGGTAAAGTCAAAGAATATAACTTCGTGCATTACACGCTGTTTGTGACTTATTTTCCGCATTTAATCGCAGGTCCTGTGTTGCATCATAAAGAAATGATGCCGCAATTTGGCAAACCCGATACCTGTCGAGTGCTGTGGGAACATATCGCAGTAGGTTTGACCATCTTTGTACTGGGTTTAGCTAAAAAAGTATTACTGGCCGATAGCTTGGGCGAGTATGCCACACCTATTTTTAATGCCGTACAAGCAGGCGGACAGCCAATGCTGTTTGAAGCGTGGTTTGGCGCGTTATCGTACTCACTACAATTGTATTTTGATTTTTCTGGGTATTCCGATATGGCAATTGGTTTGTCATTAATGTTCAATGTGCGTTTACCTATCAATTTTAACTCGCCGTATAAATCATTGAGCATTATCGAATTTTGGCGATGCTGGCATATCACCCTATCGCGTTTTTTGCGTGATTATTTATACATTCCGCTCGGTGGTAGTCGCGATGGTAAAATTAGACGCTATATGAATCTAATGATTACCATGTCGCTAGGCGGCTTATGGCATGGCGCGGGCTGGACGTTTGTCATCTGGGGCTGCTTGCATGGCGTATATTTAGTGATTAATCACGCGTGGCGCGGTTTAAAACAACGCATGGGCTGGCAAGAGGGTGGTCGCTTGGCGCGATTTGGCGCGGGGTTGCTAACATTTTTAGCAGTAGTGGTCGGTTGGGTGTTTTTTCGAGCTGATAATTTTAGCGTTGCCACGGAAATACTTAGCGGTATGGTGGGATTAAATGGCTGTTCATTTGCTAAACAACACAGTGAACTCAGTGCCTTTTGGCTAACGATGCAAGGGTTTGGCGCACAATTTAAAGGCACGTTGACGCTAATTAATTTAGGATCTAACCGAATTATCAAGTTGTTAATTGTCGGGCTATTCATTGTCTTTAAAATGCCTAATATTCAGCAAATTATGGCAAATTATTCACCCGCTTTAAACGCAGAAAAGATGCCTAATAAGCCTACGCGTTTTACTTGGCAACCATCAGTAGTTGATGCGGTGATTATTGTGTTAATTGCTTACTTTGTGCTAATTAACCTACACAAACAATCGACCTTTTTATACTTTCAATTCTAAGTACGATTCAAAAATAATGAACATCCACTTAAAACCTGTTAGTCTCAGAAAATATAGCGTAATACTCATTTATTCATTTTTCATCATGGCAGTAGTTGAGTGTGGTATGGAGTTTTACTTTGAAAGACTGTATGGAGATTTAACACGATCTGGTAGTTTTACTGAACGTGATTTTGGTTGGCAAATACAACGACCCGCCATTTCTTCAGAATACCTTAAGGACTATTCGCTCGCTGAGGCTGATGTCTTAGTGATTGGTGATTCATTTTCAGTGTCGCGAGTCTGGCAAACTAAACTGGTTGCCAATGGTTTAAAAGTTGGCACTATGCACTGGCAAGACCTAAGGTCACCGTCTCAAATTTTGCTTGGTGGTCTTGCCAACCCTTTGCGTAGTGATTTGGGTGATGCTTTGCGTACGGCTGGTTTTAAAGGTCATTACGTTATCATTGAAAGTGTAGAGTGGCTTTTTCAAGAGCGCATGAAATCACTTTCTAAGGAAAGCAATCCATTTATTAAGTATGAGGTTGTTATTAATACATCATTCCCTTTATATCCATTTACACGGCGTGAACATATATCATTGAGTAAACTTAATGGTGCCGATTGGGGAGTTAAAGCATTATGCAATAAAATCAAGTTGTTTTTTAACTCCTCTGAAAGCTATTCATCAGGTAGTATTCGAGCCATTAAATTTAATGGCTGTCAGTTTTTTTCGCATCGATTATGCAACTATAGCCTCTTTAGTGATGTGGAGTTTGAGCAAAAAACCTTCAATTCGATTGTCAACGTACTAACGGTTAATAAAAATCTGCACGCGGCGGGCATTAAACCGATATGGGCGATTGTGCCAAATAAATCAACAGTTTATTTAGGCTATGGCGCATTAAATCAACACCCGTATCAAAATATCTGGCAGTTATTTTCTCAATACCCAGAACTTATCACGCCCGATTTGGGTGAGCTATTTATCCAAAAAAGTCGAACAATTAAAGATTTTTATATGCCTAATGATACCCATTTAAGTACCAATGGTTTTTTATATCTGGGTGACGTTATGCTCAGTGAATTACACAAGATACAAACCAATCAAACTAAGCCAATGTAAACGCAACAGCACGCGTACGAAAAAAGATATAATGGCGAACTTTTAACACTCAAGAGGATAAAAATATGAATAAAAATTGGATAGCTCCTTCCATCCTGTCTGCTAACTTTGCTAAATTGGGCGAAGAGGTTGATAACGTGTTAGCCGCTGGTGCGGATGTTGTGCATTTTGATGTCATGGACAATCATTTTGTACCCAACTTAACTATTGGTCCATTGGTTTGTGAAGCCTTAAGAAAACACGGCGTAACTGCACCGATTGATGTGCATTTAATGGTTGCTCCAGTGGATAGATTGATTCCTGATTTTGCTAAAGCGGGCGCGAGTATTATCACTTTCCATCCTGAAGCCTCAGTCCATATCGATCGCACCTTGCAGTTGATTAAAGATAATGGCTGTCAAGCAGGTTTGGTATTTAACCCAGCGACACCCTTAAGCCATTTGGATTATGTGATGGACAAAGTTGACATTATTTTATTAATGTCAGTCAATCCTGGTTTTGGTGGTCAATCGTTTATTCCATCAGCATTAGATAAATTGCGCGAAGTCAGAAAATTGATTGATGCTAGTGGTCGTAACATTCGTTTAGAAATTGACGGCGGTGTTAAAACCGACAATATTCGTTCAATTAAAGCGGCTGGTGCAGATACTTTTGTTGCTGGGTCAGCTATTTTTAGTCAGCCTGACTACAAAAAAGTTATTGATGAAATGCGTGCGGAATTGGCGTTAGCATAAGCCCATTTCACGACAGCTTAAGTAGGCGCGAATGAATTCGCGCCTACTTCTAAGCTTACCTAGCGTTCAAACTATCGAGTAACGCACGGCTTTCTTGTAGTTTGCCCATTTTACCTATCTTGTTCATTCGTTCCGATAATGCAGGTTTACCAATAACTTTTTCTTTATGGGTGTTTTTTTCCAGCACTTTACTCGATAAGCCCATCAGTTTTAAATCAACAGCCAATGATTTATGTGCAGGACGGACGCTTTCTTTGTTAACGTGAACATAAAATATCGCGTGAACCTCATTTCCGTGAGCATCTCTTGCCGTTACCATCACTTCTTCGTTAAAAGCACCTTTAGGCGGTACACCAGAAAAGCGTAAAAGCTTGGGATTAAATTGTAACCATTCGGGTAAAGCTGAACCATCGGGACGAGTTGCTTCAAATTCCAATTGTGCATTCGGATTGGTATGCCGAAATGACCAGCTTGGAATATCAAAAGAAAAGCGTTTAAGCTCTAATACCACTTGATCACGCAAAGAACCCGTCAGCGATATAATATCATTGGCTGAAGGTACATATAATCTCAAGTCTACAGGTTTTGCAAATTCGACGGGCTTAAAAATAGGGAATTTTGGATCATTAAAAAACTTAATTGGAGGGTCAAAGAAAGAAGAGATTGATGGTGATGGATTGCTTAATTGTATTAATGAACCGCTGGTACCTATCGTTGTACCTGTACCTGTACCTGTCGCTGTATCTGGTCTAACAATCGGTGGGTAAGTTATCGTTACTGTGGTAGAGTTTGATTCCAATCCACCTGTATCTTTGACCGTGTAGCTAATCGGTGTGGGATTACCTGTAAAGGTAGAAAGAGGCGTAAAGGTAATTTCTCCTGTGGTGGTATTTACCGTCCAAGTGCCTTCATTTGGAACATCTAGCGGCGCACCTGCGGTAGTCGTACCCACAATTTTCACAGTTGCTGGATTCAATATAACACCCGTATCTCCATCATTGCCGAGTACAGAGAGTGTGACAGGGTTACCCGTGATACCTGTCGCTGTATCTGGTCTGACAATCGGTGGGTAAGTTATCGTTACTGTGGCAACGTTTGATTCCAATCCACCTGTATCTTTAACCGTGTATTGAATCGGTGTGGGATTACCTGTAAAGCCGCCAGCTGGGGTAAAGATAATTGCCCCTGCAACCACTGTCCAAGTACCTTCATTGGTAGTTAGCTTACCCGTTGGGTCTGCACCAACGATTTTTACCGTTGTTTTATCCAAATGACCGATTGGATCGCTATGATCATTGGTTGTTACATCGACAGTAACGGGAATGCCAGTGCTACCTGTCCCAGTATCATTAAGTGCAGTTGGAGTACGGACAGTGATAGCTGGATCAATAACATTATAAGTCGATGGACCAAACTCCAAATAGAAATAAGCTACGTCAGTGTTACCTGCTCCTACTTTTATTTGAAACGTGTTAATTTCGTTATAGGTAGCTGTGACACGGGCTTGATTAAGTGTAGCTGTATTAACAATGGGGTCAATTCCAATATTATTTCCACCTGTGAGATCAGCAAAACGTGTAAAACCGTTGTTAGTCGTTACCGTTAAATCAGTTGGGGTTACTACACCTCCTGCTAATGAATAGCTAGAAAAACCACTAAAGTCCTGAAATTCTAAGTTATCTATATCGTAGGAATTAATCGTGACATTTTGCAATAACACGTCTGTTCCGTTCCCTAGTGCAGAGTTATAAGTATTATGTAGGATAAATTCAAATTTGATGGTTGCTGCCGCATTAGTTGGCAATCCAGTAATAGGATCATTGGCAGACACTGTGTTTAACTCAAACCAGTTGGCATTACGAGGCTTTTCCACTGGTAGAGGTAAATTATCGAGAGAAGTAATTGTTGCATTGCCATTGGCAAGATCAACAATCGTTACAACGGCATCTATTGCTTGACCATTAATAGTGATGACATTATTAAATAAAGTAATATCCCCAGCCTGTAGTCCATTACCTTTCATAACTGTTACTGGATGTAGTAACGGATCACCACCAAATATCAAAGGTTGACCTACAGCATTAAAAGTCGGCAACGCAAGTATGTCTTGATAATGACTCGCTGCTAAAATACTTGCTTCAATGGTACCCGTTGTATATTCTAGCGTCCAGTTACCGCCTTTACTAGCCGCCCCCGTGATGTCAGTTGAGGCAGCTACATCCGCTTTGGTAAGATAAGAAAAACTATCAACAAACTGCTTACCATCTGTTCCTTTTGCCAAATCACAACCATAGAACAGAATATCGCCATTCAGCGTGAGTGAGTGTCCAATGGTAGCAAGTTGAGCTGCGTGATCGGCTAAATTGGCATTCGTTAAAATTTCGTTGCCCAGTTGTAGTGTCCCTTGATTGGCATGACTAATAATTTGTACACTGTCTATGCCAGTGCGTCCATCCAAATAATCAGCAATTTGAGTCAAACCGTCTTTTGTCGCATCAAGATAAACAATTTCTGTACTGGCATCAATCGAACTAATAATGTCGGCTACATCTTGCACCGCGCTATCAATAAAAATAACCGTTTTAGCTTGTTCAGAGGATAGGCTATCGGTTTTACTATCGAGTAACCAGCTTGTTTGGCTATTGGTTATTGCACCAACATGATCAAGCCAACTTGCGTCCATGCTAGTTTGTCCGTGAAATACCAGCTTGGCATTATCGACAAGTGCGTTATCCCACGCTATTAAATTATTGCTGACTGCGGGATCTAGTGTTGCCGACACTGATTGACTACCTAACCACTGCTGATTGTCTTTAGTCCACGGTATGATGTGCAGCTCTGTCACATCATGACGATTTTGTAACTGTTCGGTGACTTGCAAAAAGCCATCACGCGTCGGATCAAGAATAATAACTTGAGCATTGACTGGCGGGGTTAATGATAATAACGCAGCTTCTTCAGTACGCGGATCAACGATAAAAATGGCGGTTGCCTGCCCCGTGTTTGCTCCCGTCACAACGGAAGTATCGATTGAATTTGATACATCGGGGGCGATAAAAAACTGAGCTTGGTTATTTTCAGTGTCTACATTAGGCGAATAATCAATGGCTTGCGGAATATTTTCTGGCAAGAAACTAGCAACAGTATCACTAGGCTGAACACCAGCCACACTGACTGGATTAGCACTGGGTTGATCGCTAATAGTCTGTTGTGCGTCTACTGCGGTTGCAACCCCTGCCCCATCAAATACCATACGACTTTCTAATGCCAAACACTGAGAATAAGCCATAGATTTTTTAAAACTTGATTGGATATAAAAACTTTTGTTCATCAGAGTATTCCAGTTAACAAATTAATAAAATCAGAAAAAGGCAAAAAAAAACCAAACCGCCCTAATCCACCTTTTTGTCGGTTTTTTCAAGGCAGTCTGGCTTTCCATTCTCAGGATCCACGACTTTCCGTTTCCTATCTTTCAATAGGTTCGGCTTTTTCTTGGTTAGGCTTCAAATTACTTGTTTATTAGTATAAAAGCAAACTTTGTTGGCTTCTACTTTTTTTGAAGTGTTCATATTAAAATTATGATACCTCCGTGCTTTTATGAACACTTCCATTCTCCTGTAATTCAAAATACCCCGTCTTAGAAACCTTCGGGAAATTGCATAGTCATACAATGCAAACTGCCGTATTGATGCGAATGGGCAGCGAGGAAACATTTTGTCCAGTCGTTCTAGCGCAACCGCTTCATGCTTATCACCATAAAAACAAAAACATTGCGTGATTTACCATAAAAAATTAAAAAATAGGTTATTTAACTCAGTTTTTTAGATGGCATCTACTGATTACCTCCATGAAACCAGTATTCTCAACACTTTAAATTATGGCATTGTTATTGCTTATTGAAACGGGTAAGTTTTTATCAAAAACATCACCCGTTTCAAGGAGTAACTGCTATGGCAAATGTTGACCCTTTATCATCATTGGATAAGTCAAAAGTGACCGATTTGACTTATCCCAGTGCGGATAATTATATTGAAAAAGTCTTGAGTAGACTGAAAAAAATCACTTTGCGTAAGGTGCTGTTAAAACTACATCTTTATATCACTCTGTGGCTAGGTGCGTTTCTCGTTATTGCAGGATTAACAGGTAGTTTGCTGGTTTATACCCACGAACTGGATACTTGGCTTAATCCCGAATTACTGCGTGTAGAAGTGGGTACAGAACGACAACCTTTATTAGATTTAATTGCGGCGGCTAATCAAGTGTCACTCATTAAATCGCCGCCTGCTCTTGAGCTACCTAAAGAAGCGGACGACGCATTGATTGTGCGTTATCAAGTGCCTATGCACGGCGAGGGACACAAGGGTATGAATCATCATTTTTACGAGGTGATGATGAACCCCTACACAGGTCAGGTGCTAGGCGGTCGAGATCGGGATGATGCCTTGATGACGTTTATTCTGCAAATCCATTACAAGTTATTAGCAGGTGAGACGGGGCAATGGTTGATGGGGATTACCGCGCTACTCACCTTGGTGCTAACCCTATCGGGTATTTATTTATGGTGACCGAAATTAAGCAAGATTAAACAGGCTTTCATTATTAAGCGCAATGCCAGCTTTACCCGTTTTAATTTTGATCTTCATAAAACTGTCGGTATTTATACTGCCGTTGTTATGTTTGCGGTGGCTTTATCGGGTTTTTATTTCAACTTTCCTTTTATATTCAGACCAGCCGTCGGTTTTTTTTCACCACTGACTGAAATGCCGCGCACTGTTAAATCCCAAGCTGTAGGCAAGGTCATTGCTCCAGAAGCGGTGATGAGTACGGTTGCCGCACGTTTTCCCGATGCGCAAATTCAACGGGTATTTTTCCCCGCTAATCCACAAGGCAGTTATATGGTATCTGCCCGACAAGCCAATGAAGTGCGTCACAAAGGCGGGACGATGGTGTGGGTAGATCAATACACGGGGAAAATTCTTCAAGTGCGTGATCCCAATGAATTTAATGCGGGTGATGCCTTTATCAACTTACAGCTACCTTTACATAACGGCGAAATTCTCGGCACGGTCGGACGTATTCTCGTCATTATCGTTGGTTTCGCACCGCTGATTTTAATGGTGACTGGCATTATTCACTGGCTGAAAAAACGCAAAGCCAAACAAATTCACCATGCTCGTTTAAGTCGTCTTTAACCACCTTCTTCATTTGGTAGCGAAAAGACTAAGGAGTCAAAAACTTGTTTTTGACTCCTTAGCGGACTGCTGCCGTTTTAATTTAACGAATCAAGAGAAATACATCTTATGTCCAAACACTTACTACCCTGTTTTATTGCCTGTTGTCTCATTACCGAAGTGAATGCGGCGGAGAAAAAAGAAAAAAAAGACAACAATGAAGTGGTTGTCCTTGAAGAAATGACGGTGACTACAGCAACAAAAACTGAACGTAACATTAAAGAGGTTTCTTCAGCGGTCACTGTCATTGATTCGGAGCGTATTGAAAAATCGCCAGCCACTACGGTAGACCAACTGCTTAGAGGTGTGCCTGGTGTTTATGCAGCGCGTATGGACGCATCCTCACCCAACCGTATTGCCCAAACTTACACACGAGGTCTACCTAGCAACGGGCGTAGCTTGGTGCTAATTGATGATGTACCTATGAATGTTGCTTATGACAGTCAAGTCGATTGGTCACAACTTAGCACTATCGACGTTCAACGTATCGAAGTCGTGCGTGGAGCGGGTTCTGGTTTATATGGCAATCACGCGATGGGTGGTGTCATTAATGTCATTTCCAAAGCTATCACTCCAGGAGCTAAAGCACGGCTTTCTCATAAAAAATTAACTTGCTTAAGCGTTAAAATTAGTTTTTTC
>JBAXNR010000123.1:0-9411 GCA_037133675.1 Methylococcales bacterium | reverse complement strand
CGAAAAAACTAATTTTAACGCTTAAGCAAGTTAATTTTTTATGAGAAAGCCGTGCCCATGAATCGTTTACAACGTATCAGCCTAGGGCAACAGGTGGTACATTATAGTTTTTATGTGTTCATTGGTTTGATGCACCGAATCGGTATCATGACTTACGAAATAAATGGTTTGGAAAAGCTCAACCGTGCGGGGCAGTTGATTATTGCTAATCATCCAACGCTGGTCGATGTGGTGTTTTTAATCAGCCGCATTAAACAGGCAAACTGTATCGTTAAAGACAGTCTGTGGCGTAATCCGTTTATGCGCGGTTCAATTTTAAACGCAGGTTATATCAGTAACGGCGATCCTGAAAAAATGATTGCCGACTGCGTGGCGTGGTTGCAGTCGGGCGGTAGTATGATTGTTTTCCCAGAAGGTACGCGCTCTGTGCCGAATAAGCCCTCTCATTTTCAACGTGGTGCGGCTGCAATTGCCTTGCAAGCAAATACAATAGTAACCTTAGTCACCATTTCCTGCACGCCCAGCACCCTAACAAAAGCCGAGCCGTGGTATCACATTCCTGAACGCCGTTTTCATTTGGTTATGAATGTCGGTGATGATGTAGACTTAACGGAATTCACTCACATAGAACCAAAATCAATTGCCGTGCGCCGTTTTACTCACACTTTAGAAAATTATTATTATGGAAACTGAATTAAAACAATTAATCATCGATGCACTAGCGTTGGAAGACATCAGTGTTGACGAGATAGACAGCCACGCGCCACTGTTTAATGAAGGGCTGGGGCTGGATTCCATCGACGCGCTGGAATTGGGCTTGGCAATACGCAAAAAATATGGCGTAAAAATTGAAGCGGAAAAAGAAGATGTGGTGCGCATTTTCGCGTCAGTGGCGAGCTTAGCTGATTATATTCAATCGGTGCGGGGTTGAGATTATGATGGAGTCGCGTGAAGACATTTTAGCCGCCATTAAAACTATCATGGTCGAGTTGTTTGAGCTGGATGCCAATGATATTACCCTAACGGCTCGACTGTACGAAGACCTTGATTTTGACAGTATTGATGCGATTGATATGATTGTACGGCTGAAAGAAATGACGGGCAAAGCCGTTAAACCTGAGAATTTTAAGACAGCGCGGACGATTGGGGATGTGGTTGAAGCGGTTTACAGTATGTTACATACTGGAATACAAACCTAGGTTTATACTCCTCAATTAATATGCGCTTATTCATCAATACCTGCATCGGCTTTCTAACCATGCTCTATCCCTTCGCTGTTTATTTTGGCACACACTATTTAGAGCCGTGGAAAATAGCCAGTATGCTGTTTGTGTTATTGGGTATTCGTCTCACATTAAGCTATAGCGTTAAACATTGGAGTAGTCCGTTGTTACTGGTTGGCATGGTGTATTGTGGCTTTGCTGTGTGGAGTAATGAACTGCTCACTTTGCGGTTTTATCCTGCGATTGCTAATGCCGCGCTGTTGTTAGTATTTTCGTGGAGCTTACGGTCGCCACCCACGGTGATTGAACGTGTTGCCAGACTGCAACATCCTGATTTACCGCCTGAAGGTGTTGTTTATACGCGCCGTGTGACTCAAGTTTGGTGTGGATTTTTTATTCTTAACGGCAGTATTGCGCTTGCAACCGCCTTGTGGAGTAGTTTTGAAATCTGGAGTTTATACAATGGATTAATTGCTTATCTATTGATGGGTGTTTTGTTTATTGGTGAATACCTCGTTAGAATCAAAACTCAAAATCATGCTCGATAAGTTCATTGCTTTATCAGATTGCTTGGTAACAAAAAGACCATCAACAACGCCTATTGCCTATCATGCAGGGCATTATTATCACGCCGATGCGTTTTATGCCGCTGTCAGTTATTGGGTTAAGCAACTGCAAGCCCAACCGTTTCAGCGTTACGCGCTATACACCGATGACGCTTATCCGTTTGCGGTACTGTTATTCGCTTTATTTCATGCGGGCAAAGAAGCGTGGATTGCAGGGAATAATCATGCGGGAACAGCCGAACAATTAACGCAACACCACTGCCAGTTAATCGGTGATTGGCAAGGGCGTGAACCGTTTGATTATCATCTTAATAGCACAAACAAGTTACTCAAACCTGTGAGGTCTTTAAGACCTCGCAGGTTTATTTGTCCATTAAATTCACATGACACGCGCTTGGTGATTTTTACTTCTGGTTCAACTGGACAGGCTAAACCCATAGAAAAACGCTTGATTCAATTTGAACGTGAGATTGCCACCTTAGAAAAACACTGGGGCAAACAATTGGGCAACGCCGAAGTATTGGCAACCGTTAGCCACCAGCATATTTACGGCTTGTTGTTTCGCGTGTTGTGGCCGTTATCAGCGGGTAGGTGTTTTCATAGCCAGATAGCGATGAATCCTGAAATTCTGGTTAAGGCAATGAACGATAAGTCTGCGTGTTGGATTGCCAGTCCCGCACAATTAAAACGACTGAATGAAGATTCACCGTGGCAGAGTATTAGCGAATTAGCGGCGGTGTTCAGTTCAGGCGGTGCGTTGCCAGAAATTGCTAAACAACAAATTGCTGAACAAAGCGGGCAACAAGTGATTGAAGTGTACGGCAGTTCAGAAACAGGCGGTATTGCGTGGCGACAACAAAACACCGCTTGGCAACTATTTGAGGGTATGGTTTTAAGTTGTGTTGATGACAATTGGCAACTGCGCTCCCCCTATCTCGATGAGTTGTTTAGCTTGGATGATAATTTGAGCTTACAAGCCGATGGGCGTTTTGTATTGCATGGACGCAAAGACCGCATTGTGAAAATAGAAGAAAAACGCTTGTCGCTAACTGAACTAGAACAGCGGTTGATGGAATCGCCGTGGATAGCCGATGTTTTTACCCTCACGATTGCCAAAAGCAGGGACATGATAGGGGCGGCGATAGTGTTGACTGAGGCAGGTTGTGAACAACTAAACACGCAAGGCAGAAACGCCTTCATCAAACAACTACGCGCAGAGCTTTATCAATGGTTTGATGCTATCGTTCTACCCAGAAAATGGCTGATACTGAACAGCATCCCTTTAACCACGCAAGACAAAATTAACCAGCCGCTGATTAAAATTTTGCTAGATACGGATACGCAAAAACTGCCTATAGTGCAGTGCGTTAGCATAACAGCCAATAGCGTGGAGTTAAGCATTAAAGTCCCAGAAGAATTGATTTATTTTTCTGACCACTTTGCAGGTTATCCAATACTCGCAGGCGTGGTACAAATTGCGTGGGCTGAGCATTTTGGAAAATTATTTTTTACCATTACCCAACCATTTGTCATGCTGGAAGCTTTGAAATTTGTTAAAGTCATTCAACCGAATGCCGCGTTGCAACTGACGCTGAGCTGGAACGATTCCACGCATAAGCTGTATTTTAACTTTAGTTCAGATGCTGGAACGCACAGTTCAGGGCGACTTGTTTATGCTAGAGCTAACGCACAATAAAATGATAACGTTCGCTGTGAGCTTGTCGAACCACATTAACGCTTCGACAGGAGCAGCGCGAACGGTTTTTTAATCATTTTATTGGCTGTTAGCTATACTCAATACTAAGAACCCCATGAAACTCTGTATCATCATTCCTGTGTATAACCATGAACACGCCATAATTCAGGTTATCACCAATCTAAAACCATACAATATTGCCTGTTTGCTGGTTAATGATGGCAGTTCAGTTGCTTGTTCCGCTGTACTGGAAAACCTTGCTCAACAAGAATCAAACTGGCTAACGCTAATAAACCGTGCTGAAAATGGCGGCAAAGGCGCGGCGGTTATCGATGGTTTTCATGCAGCCATACAGCTAGGCTACACACACGCGCTACAAATTGATGCCGATGGGCAGCATAACGTGAATGATATTCCGCGTTTTCTGGAAGCGGTACGACAACATCCAAACGCCATGATTTTAGGCAAACCCATCTTTGATGATTCTGTGCCTAAAAATCGTTTATATGGTCGAAGGGTGACTAATTTCTGGATAGCGATTAACACTTTATCGTTAGCTATCGCTGATGGAATGTGCGGCTTCCGCTTATATCCACTGCCTGCTATAAAGCAACTAATCAACACTAAAAAAATCGGGCAACGCATGGATTTTGATATTGATATAGTCGTGCGTTTGTATTGGCAAGGTATCAACGTTATTAACACACCAACAACGGTCAATTACCCTCTCGATGGCGTGTCTCATTTCAAACTATGGCGTGACAATGTGATGATTTCAGCCACTCATGCTCGCTTGTTCTTTGGAATGTTAATCCGTATTCCGCTTTTGTTGAGCAGATAGGATTGGACGAGTTTCTTGTTTGACGGGCTTATTCAAACCAAACAACGTAAACCATGTTGTTATACTCGCGTTCGAATAGTAGTCGATGCCATCCTACACTGCTTAATTACACAGAACATAAAAAAAAAGAAGAGGAATATATTTATGATAAATAATGAGTGGGAGTTTCTTATTCGAGGAAATCCATCAGCTTTATGGTCTATTTCGCAACTTTGTAGGAGTTGTTACTTTTACATTTATGAAGAAATTGGGCATTTTGACTATAGTACCGATGACTTCCGAATGAAAACAGTTTTTTGTAATAATGAGACAGATTATGAAATAACTTGGCAAATCGGATATGAGCTTGTTGGTCTTTTTAATGGGGCTGCTTGTTTGTGTGATTCCAGTTTCCAAAAAATTGAAATAGAGTCTCTCCTTTATAAAGGACATAAAGAAAAATGGTGTTGCAACAAGGAGCTAATAGGTCTTTTAGGTGAGCCATCTTGCCTAACTCAAGAAAAAATTAAATCAGAACTTAATATATCTACATATTCAGACATTAGATTCTGGTTAATTAGTATGGCAACTAAACATATAGATATTTATTACATCTTGAAATACTTTAATATGAATCCTAATTGGGATACTTATTACAAACTAATGGAAACATTAGAAAGTTTTGAGCCAAAATTTAAAATCAATAAGGACGAAAGAACATCATTTACCAATACTGCAAATAATTTTTCATTATCTAAGTTTGATTCAAGACATGGATTTAAAAATGTAGCTAAAGAAAATAAATCATCAAAAATGTCATTAGATGATGCCCATATTTTCATTAGAAAAATAACAAAAGATTATATTGCTCTCAAACATGGTGTAAAAAAACAACCTACTGCTGTTGTTAATGATAGTTGGTGGGATGATTAAGTTAGCTATCTAGGTCGGAATAAGCCTTATTGAGCATAAGCGAGATAAGGAGTTTTTAATTCAAACCCGTTTCATAACTCTAAAATAAAAATGAAATCATCACCCCATTGGGCGCAAATTGAAGAACGTAGTTTTATCTGGGGGATACGCTTATTATTGCGTGTCTATCTGTTATGTGGACGTAAAGTATTACAAATATTTCTATACCCCGTAGTCAGTTATTACTGGCTAACGAACCGCCCAGCAAGACTAGCCAGTCAAAATTACTTAAGAAAAATCGCCGCCTTCACGCCATTAACCCCTAGCTTATGGCTTAGCTTCAAACATTTCATCAGTTTCGCCAATGCTCTGATTGATAAACTTGCCGCGTGGTCGGGCGCATTATCACCTGACGATGTACAACATTACGGGCGTGATAAATTACTTGCCGAAACCCATAAGGGACGCGGTGTGGTGTTACTTGGCTCGCATCTTGGCAATCTGGAAGTGTGTCGGATTCTCGCTGATTTTGATAAAGCCCTGCGCATTAACGTGTTAGTCCACACCAAACACGCCGAAAAATTCAACCGTTTGTTAAACCAAACCAGCGACAACAGCCGTTTAAATTTAATCCAAGTCACTGAGATAACCGCCGCCACTGCCATCATGCTCAGCGATAAAATTGAGGCAGGTGAATTAGTCATTATCGCCGCTGACCGCACGCCCGTGAGCAATTCACAACGGGTGAGCCTAGCCACGTTTCTGGGTGCGGAAGCATTATTCCCACAAGGTGCGTTTATTCTCGCCGCGTTGTTAAAATGCCCTGTGTACACGGTGTTCTGTTTGAAACAGCAAGACAAATACGCTGTTTACTTCGACCATTTCAGCGACCGACTAAACTTCCCCAGAAAAACCCGCGAGCAGTCCATCCAGCACGTCGTCCAACTTTATGCAGACAGCTTGCAAATGTACTGCCTCAAAGAACCGCTACAATGGTTCAACTTTTTTGATTTTTGGCACACCGATAATGACTAACCAACCCCCCGTCGTCTTTAACGGACTAGCAATCAGCATTGAAGATATTTGCCAACTCGCCCAGCAACACGCACCGCTGGAACTCAGCACCAACCCCGATTTTATAAGCCGCATTGATAAAGGTGCGGCATTCATCGAAACGCTGTTAAAAGAAGAAGGTTTTGTTTATGGCGTTACCACAGGCTTTGGTGATTCCTGCACCGTGTCGATTCCGCTGCATTTAGTTGAACAACTGCCACGCCATTTATACACCTTTCACGGGTGCGGTTTAGGCAATCATTTTGATGCCCAGCAAACCCGCGCGATTTTGGCGACTCGTTTAACCAGCTTGGCGCGTGGTTATTCAGGCGTGCGTTATAAACTATTACAACAACTCGCCACCTTATTAACACTGGATATTTTGCCGCTAATTCCACAAGAAGGCTCAGTCGGTGCCAGTGGTGATTTAACCCCGTTGTCGTATTTAGCTGCCGTATTAGCAGGTGAACGCGACGTGCTATATCAAGGCGAACAACACACAACCCAAAGCATTTTCGCCGCTCACAACATCGAACCGTTGACGCTAAAACCCAAAGAATGCCTAGCGATTATGAACGGCACAGCGGCAATGACAGGTATTGCCTGTCTTGCCTATCAACGCGCCGCCTATTTATCGCAACTGACTACCCGCATTACCAGCTTGGTGTCCATCGCTTTAAAAGGTAACGCCTACCACTTTGATGAACAACTGTTTGCTGTTAAACCTCATGTCGGACAAAATCGTGTCGCTGAACGCATACGCGCCGATTTACAAGTCACCGAACACGCACCGCGTCACGATACCCGTTTGCAAGATCGTTATTCCTTACGCTGTGCGCCGCACGTTATTGGTGTGCTGGAAGATTCATTACCGTGGCTACGGCAATTTATTGAAACGGAATTAAACAGTGCCAATGACAATCCCATCATAGATGCTGAAAACGAGCGCGTGCTACACGGCGGGCATTTTTACGGCGGACATATTGCCTTTGCAATGGACGGACTAAAAACAGCGGTTGCCAATCTCGCTGATTTACTGGACAGGCAAATGGCACAACTCATGGACAGCAAATTTAATCACGGACTGCCCGCCAATTTATCAGGCGCGACTGGTGAACAAACGATGATTAATCACGGATTCAAAGCCGTACAAATCGCCGTGTCCGCGTGGACAGCCGAAGCCCTAAAACTCACCATGCCCGCCAGCGTATTTTCCCGCTCCACCGAATGCCACAATCAGGATAAAGTCAGCATGGGAACTATCGCCGCACGGGATTGCATTCGCATTTTAGAACTCACTGAACAAGTCGCAGCGGCAGTATTATTCGCCGCCGTACAAGGCGTGGAACTGCGCGGCAACCTCCACACCTTAAGCCCCGCCTTACAACAAACCGTTAAATCAGTACGCGACATCAGCCCATTCCTAAACACTGACCGCGCTTTAGAACATGAACTTCGCGCCTGCTTAGCACTCATCCGTCAACAATACTGGCAACTGTATGATTAAACATTCGATTGAACTACTCGTCCCGTTTCACGATGTCGATATGATGGAAGTCGTCTGGCACGGTCATTACGTCAAATATTTTGAAATCGCCCGTTGCGCGTTGCTGGATAAAATTGCGTACAACTATGTAGAAATGCGCAATTCAGGCTACGCATGGCCAGTAATAGATTTAAGAATCCGCTATGTAAAACCTGCTATATTCGGTCAGATAATCACTGTCCACGCTAAAATAGTCGAATGGGAAAACCGCCTGAAAATAAATTACCTGATTACCGATAAACTCACAGGCACAAGACTCACCAAAGGTCACAGCATCCAAGTCGCTATTGATAGCCAGACTAAGGCTATGTGTTTTGAATCGCCTAGGGTTTTGTTGGAGAAGTTGGGTGTTGTGTAGGACGCATTGCGTACCAAAATGTTATTATTGTGTGAACATAAACGGAAAGGTATTCGATGCGTATCTTACTTGGCTATTATGCAATTTAACGTTGCAACTCGATAAGATGCGCTCCATAGGATGCGCTGAGGTACGAAGCGCATCGTTCGAGTTGACGCGAATGATGCGCCTCCTGTCGTCGGCGCATCCTATTTCACTAGCTTGTGCAATAAAATTCTAGTACCTCATAGCCATAGAGCTTTAAACCCGCGCGTTGCCGTTGTATTGCCAACATTCTAACAGGATTTGTACAGTTTCGGGTCTGGTGAATACGGGTAGCCATTCCAGGACGGTGCAGGTCATGAAGTGCGGCTTATCGGCTTCGGTGATGGTGTAGCGGCTTCTGCCCATTTAATAGCCGCCCTAACAAACTAACCTTAAAATGGGCTATTTTTAGCTAAAATGCCCAAACAAACTAATCACGATAAAATTAAATGCGATTAGTTTGTTTGGACATTTATCAAGAAACAGCCATTCTTTTTATGTTAGTCAGCGCGTAATTAATATAATCCTCTCTGCCTCTTTCAGCCTGAGCGCGTAGGTTTTTAGCCTTCACATCTTGCCCCAATTTATCGGCTTTAGTAGCAGAAGCTGCCTTACCACGCGTTCTTGATTCCAAGGTTTTAAGCTTGTCGCCTAAGCCAACTAACTGCTCTTCTTTAGGCGTTAAAGTATCGCCTGTGCTTTTGCGTATCTCCAGCTCATTCATCCGATCACGCGCTCTATAATATAGCCGCTGTCTCAAACTATCGTCGTTAGTTTGCAGTACATAACGGTCTATCAACGGACTGGCAACATCCAAACCACGGGCAGTTTTGGCAGGGTTTTCAACTGCCCACTTCAATGCTTCATTGCCTAAACCCGCCATATAATCACGCATAAATTCCCGCGCTTGTTCAGGGTAAAAGTCGAGTCCATGCCTCGCGAATTCTTGAGCTATCTCTTTATATATAGAAGGTGTTTCGCGTCGTCCTTGCAAAGCTTTTGCCTTGTCTTGGCGTTCATAACGGGCATTGGTCAACGGTGCGCCGAATGAGTTAACATCCATTGCAATATTAACAATGGGCTTAGCAACCTGAGGGCTAAAGGTCTGTGCAAACCACACCATCGGGTTCTTCATCATAGAGGTTTCGGCAGGGGCAACAGGCACGGCTTTCTCATAAAAATGTCATTGACATCTGGCATAATATAGCAACTT
>JBAXNR010000122.1:0-9752 GCA_037133675.1 Methylococcales bacterium | reverse complement strand
AAGTTGCTATATTATGCCAGATGTCAATGACATTTTTATGAGAAAGCCGTGCCGTCTCACCTATATGAATAATCCGTGTTGCTATGCTGGCTAATAGGGGACGCACAGTTTCTAATACATCGACATCACCGCCAACCATCATGGATAATGTGCCGTTTTTCGCACCTTCGACACCACCCGAAACAGGTGCGTCCAGAAATTTAGCTTGTTTTTTTGCTAACTGTTCGGCGGCTTGTTTGGCAGTCTCACTGCTAACAGTGGACGTGTCTATGACAATGGTGTTGGGTTTGATGGTACTGGCGATGGCTGCGACTATCTCTAAAACATCTTTGTCAGCGGAGACGCACAGCAAAATTACCTCCATCTCCGCTGCGAGTGCGGCGGGTTGGTTATAATGGATGACATTAAATTCTGCCATTTTTGCCGATGTACGATTGTAAACACCTGCTAAAAATCCTGCTTGATCTAGTCGTCTTGCCATACCTAAACCCATTGCACCTAAACCGATTATGCCGACTTTCATCGTATTCACCTTACATTAGTGGTAATAGTTGATCGAGTATTTTGCCGTTAGTGGCAAGAATGTGTTTAGGAAAAATCCCCGCATTGCCCTGAAAATCGGTGACAGTTGCGCCCGCTTCTCTAGCAATTAATGCCCCCGCAGCGACATCATACAAATTGAGCTCTTGCTCCCAAAAGGCATCGACTTGTCCATCGGCAACCAAACATAAATCCATCGCCGCTGAACCAAACCGCCGTTGTCCTGTGGTTTGTTGGGCGACTCTGCCAAAACGTTCCAGATTATTGTCCGTTAAATAGCTGCGTAAACAGGCAAAACCTGTGGCTATCATAGAATTAGCTAGGCTGGTTTCATCGGAAACATGAATAGACTCGCCATTTTTCCACGCGCCTTTGCCTTGTTCTGCGCAGTAATAGTCATTTAAGGCAGGGGCATATACTGCCCCCATGATGAGTTGGTGATTCATTTCTAGGGCAACACTAATCGACCAAAAATATTGTCCTTTAGAAAAAGAGTGAGTGCCATCGATGGGATCAACTATCCAGCGGTTGGTTTGATTGGCACTTTTACCGCTTTCTTCGCCCCAAAAACCGTATTCTGGGTATTTTTCGGTTAGGGTTTGTTTTAAAAATGCTTCCACAGCAACATCAGCAGCGGTGACAAAATCACGCGGGCTTTTTTTGTCGATGGTGACATTTTTTAAATCTTTAAAATACGTTAAAGCAATCGTTCCTGCTTCACGCACGACTTGTTCAAGTTCAATAAGCGAAATGGGCATTTTTTTTCCTGTTTATTTTTAAGGTAGAGTGGGTAGTTTACCCGCCGTGAGTATGACATATTGTAATCGTGTATCTTAAAGCAAGTTTGCTTCAATGAGTGCTACGGCATTGAGTACGCCTTGGGTGGGTGAAATGCTTTGCTTAGCGTATTGTGCAAAATCTTCCATTTCATCTGCATATTCAGAATAGAGAACCGCCTTAAGTCGGTCTGCCAATTTTTTCGCTGTGGCGTGTTTAGCGGGTAATGGCGCAAGTGCTAATCGAGAGCGTTGTAATTGATAGCCCCAAAATAATTGCTCATCCATAAACGGTACTACGATAGATGGGCAACCGCTCAAGGTCGCCGCGTGAGATGTGCCTGCGCCGCCATGATGTACCACTGCCGCACAGTGTTGAAATAGCGGTTGATGCGGATGTCGCCCAATAAAAAATACGCCGTCTTGTTGAGTTTCCGCAGGGTAATTACTGGAGCTGGTTTGAATAATGGCACGACAACCTGCTAACCGTGCGGCATTGATAAATAATTCCATACTCCATTCTGGAACGGCTTGTTGTACGCTGCCAAACGTCATATATACGGGTTTTTCGCCTGCGTCTAAAAAGGCTTGTAAGGCTGGGGATGCTTGCCAGTGTTCAGCACGTTCGGGCAAATTCAAAAAGCCGCATAGTTGATTCACTGCCTGCCATTCATTTTGTAATGGGCAAAGAAACGCATCAACCGCGACCAAATTAAGTAAATCTGAACTAAGCAAACTGTCAAAAACGTGTTTAAACGGCGGCATTCCTTCGGCAAACCATAAGCGACTGAGGCGTTTTTTTAACACCCAATCAAATAAGCTATCCAGTAATTTCCATTGCCAACGGTTTACCGTACTGCCCAAATTAGGAAAACGAAACGGCGGGTGGCTATGGGTTGGGATTGCCGCATGACAAAAAGTGACACTGATATGTGGTTTGTTGTGTTTTTTTGCTGCCAGTTTTAACGGATAAAGAAAATGGTGTCCGATAAGCACATCATGGTCAGCAACTAACTGTTGTGCAGCTTGATAAATTTCTTGTTCGTAAGGAAAAAAACTTGCCTCTAGCAAGGCGATTAACCATTGCAGAGTATTCATACGAAAACTACGCTGAGCAAAATTTTGCATATCAAAGTCAATATGCGTAGGAATTTGGCGATACCGAATAGTCAATGCGTCGCAGGTTTCTTGATAGTTGCGGTTATCAATGCTGCTAACGACTAATGTGACATTATGCCCTACGTTTTTTAAACCGTCCGCTAATGCAATAAAGGGTCTTATGTCGCCATTTGATCCCCACGTTTGTATGCCTATATTCATGATGGATGTGAATTTTTCGCTGAAATTAGCCTATTCGACCACGAAAAACTAGCAAATATCAACTTTATCAGAATATTTAATATCGATTGCTGAGAATATTTTTGGTCACTTCATTAGTATTCTGTTTTTGCGAATAACAATCATTTGTATTTAATGATAATTAGCAATATACTCCATATCCATAAATTAACGTTAATAAGGATTAATTAAGTGCAAATTATCAATAAATCAGCAGTACTAGGTGCAATATTATTTACGCTAAACACATCAGCTAATGCGTTAGAAAAACCACAAACTATGGACGATATGTGGAAAATAATTCAAGCGCAACAAAAACAAATTGATGAATTAAAAGCTGATAAGCAAGCCGCTACAACCGCAGTATCCACGCCTGCTACTAAAGCACCTAGTGAAGATGTACAAAAATTGGCGCGTAAAACTGATGTACTCAGTCAGGAAGTTGAAAAATTGCGCACTAATTTAGCCATTCCTGAGGATAAAGCACTTAAGAGTGCGTATGGTTTAGGACCTGCTGCTTCAAAGGTTTATCAAAGTAGCAAAGGACTTTCTATCGGTGGTTATGGTGAAGGCAATTATCAAGCTAAAGTCGGTGACAAAGGCGATAGTAACGACACTGCAAATATGGAACGCATGGTTTTATATGCGGGGTATAAATTTACCGATAAGATTCTGTTCAACAGTGAACTTGAATTTGAACGTGGTAGCACGGGTGAAGGTGCTGAATCAAAAGGTGAAGTGTCGGTTGAATTTGCTTCACTGGATTTTTTTCTTCACCCTATGGCTAATGCACGCGCAGGTTTAATGTTAATGCCGATGGGTTTTATTAACCGTATTCATGAACCATTATTTTATTTTGGTAATCATCGCCCTATGGTTGAACAAGTCATCATACCTAGCACTTGGCGAGAAATGGGCGCGGGGGTATTTGGTTCAATTACGCCCGATTTAAGCTATACCGCTTATGTCGTAAATGGTTTGGATGCAACTAAATTTTCCTCGGATGGCATTCGTGAAGGTCGTGGCGGTGGCAGTAATGCCAGAGCAGAAAATTTTGGCTATGTCGCCCGCGTAGATTACACACCACCCGCATTGACTGGCGTGACAGTAGGCAGTTCTGCATACATCGGTAACTCTGGACAAAACCAGATTTTTGATGGGCAAAAAATAAAAGCATTTACCCAACTCTATGAGGGACATCTGCAATGGAAATACCGTGGACTAGAATTTCGTGCATTAGGTTCATGGGGGCATATTAATGATGCAGGTGTTTTAAGTGCAGCCAGCGGCCAAACCATAGGCTCAAAAAATTATGGCTGGTACAGCGAAGTTGGTTATGATGTATTACCTTTGTTTTCATCTGATACCACGCAATATTTAGCCCCTTTTTTCCGTTATGAACATTTGGACACTATTGCCAAAGCCCCTAATGGTTACGCGGATGATCAAACTAAAAATCAACAAATTTACCAAATAGGCTTGCAATACAAACCTATTTCCAATGTCGTTATCAAAGCGGATTATCGTAACTTCACTGCCAAACAAGGTACTTTGCCAGACGACTTTAATCTAGGTTTTGGCTTTATTTTCTAGCATCCAAACATTTAACTGTTCATGTAGTATCATGTAGGCTTTATATGCAGCCGCTCAGATATACAATATCTGAGCGGTTGCTAGTTTGTGACTACGCATCAAATCAACAAGTACGCACTATGAAAATCACTAAATTTATGTTGCTTTTAGGGCTACTAACCACCATAAACTCTAGTTTTGCGACCGTTTTTTACAGTAAAAATGAAGCAATGGAATTGGCATTTGGTAAAGACACACCCGTAGAACAGTTATCATTATTTCCTGATGAGCAACAAACCGCAGAAATACAAAAACGGGCTAAGGTAAAACTAGAGTCTGGTTTATTTACTTTTTATGTCAGTAAAAACCAAGACAAAATCCTCGCGTATGCTGCAATTGAAACCAGCACGGTGAGAACTAAACCAGAAACATTGATGATAGTTCTCACGCCTGAAGGAGAATTGCGCAACGTCTATACCCTCGCTTTCCACGAGCCACCCGAATATATGCCGCCTGACAGTTGGTTTGAAAAACTCGCCAAACGTCCTTTAGCCGACATGGATTTTAACAAAGGCGTGGATGGAATCTCAGGCGCAACCCTTAGCACTCATGCTGGCATCGACAGCATTCGCAAAGTGATGGCAATCTATCAAGTGTTAGTAAAAAAACCAGAGTAAAAACTATGCGTTATTTTGTCACAGGCGAACAACAGCGTATGTCGTTGTTAAACGCTTTAATACTTATGTTCCTAGGCTATATTGCTTTGTTATGGGTCAGTAATGGCATGATGTATTTTCATCACATGGACTTAGCTCCTAGCTCAGTCATTGCCTACTATCTCGGTTCTGAAGAGCAATTCACCACGCCACGCAGCTACCAAGGAATGTTGGAAGTCTCGCATTTTCATCTGTTTTCGATGGGTATGTTGGCAGTAACATTGACACATTTAATGTTGATGACCGAATTTTCCATACGCCTAAAAATCTGGTTAAGTGGCTTAACCTATATTTCTGCATTAGCAGATGAAGCCGCTGGCTGGTTAGTGCGATTTGCCCATCCATTGTTCGCTTATTTTAAAATTGCCGCTTTTTTAATGCTAGAACTTTCCTTACTTGCCTTGTTAATTGCAGTTATTGTTTCGCTAATACGCGCTCGATCCCAGCTAAAGCAAATGGATATCGACGATATGGATGACATGGATGATTAATAATCAAATTCACATAACGATGTAACACGGTGTTAAAATCATACCGAAACTAGATAAAAAATCACTACGAGGATAGTAAAGCAATGAAAATTCTGTTATTCGGTAAAGGTGGACAAGTTGGCTGGGAACTACAGCGTAGTCTCGCGCCATTGGGTGAATTGATTGCGCTGGATAATGACAGCAAAGATTACTGTGGTAATTTTGAAAATCTTGACGGTATTGCTGAAACAGTACGCATTATTGCTCCCAATGTTATTGTCAATGCTGCCGCCCATACTGCTGTGGATAAAGCGGAAAGCGAACCAGAGTTTGTCCGCACTATTAACGCCTTAGCACCGAGTGTTTTGGCAAAAGAAGCCAAGCGTTGCAACGCTTGGTTAGTTCATTATTCTACTGATTATGTGTTCGATGGTAGCGGCAGCCAAGCGTGGCTAGAAACCGATGCACCCGCGCCACTGAGTGTTTACGGCGCAACCAAATTAGAAGGCGAGCAAGCGATTATTGCCTCAGGTTGTCAGCATCTTATTTTTCGTACCAGTTGGGTGTATGCGGCGCGGGGCGCGAATTTCGCCAAAACCATGCTTCGGCTGGGTAGTGAACGCGATCGCCTCACCGTCATTAACGATCAAATCGGCGCACCCACAGGAGCTGATTTATTAGCCGATGTCACCGCTCATGCTATTCGCGCAGTACAACAACAACCAGAATTAGCAGGTCTTTACCATCTTGTTGCCAGCGGCGAAACCAGTTGGTATGAATACGCACGTTTTGTACTTAATTTCGCGCGTAATGCTGGCGTAGAAATTAGCGTCGCCGATTCTGCCATAGAACCCGTTCCAACCACCGCATTTCCTACGCCTGCTACCCGACCACTGAATTCACGATTAAATACCAATAAACTGTGTGATAGCTTTAATTTGGTTTTACCCCATTGGCAAACAGGTGTAGCTCGAATGCTCACCGAACTATAGGACAATAATGATGACAACGTGTAAAGGTATTATTCTCGCTGGTGGCTCTGGCACTCGGCTTTATCCTGTCACTAAAGTAGTATCCAAACAGCTACTACCCATTTACGACAAACCAATGATTTATTATCCGCTCAGCACCCTAATGTTGGCGGGCATTCGTGATATTTTAATCATCTCCACACCACAAGATTTGCCGCGCTTTGAACAATTACTAGGTGATGGTAGCGACTGGGGCATTAATCTACAATACGCAGTGCAACCCAGCCCCGATGGTCTGGCTCAGGCATTTATTATTGGTAAAGATTTCATTGGTAACAATCCTTCTGCTCTAGTGCTAGGTGACAACATATTCTATGGTCAAAATTTACCCTCTCAATTATCCAATGCGTTAGCCAGAACCGAAGGTGCGACAGTTTTTGCCTATCATGTTGCTGATCCAGAACGCTACGGCGTGGTGAGTTTTGACGCTCAAGGTCGTGCGCAAACTTTAGAAGAAAAACCTGAGCAGCCTAAATCTAACTATGCAGTGACAGGTTTATATTTTTACGACAATGATGTGATTGATATTGTCGCCGATCTGAAACCTTCGCCACGCGGTGAATTAGAAATCACCGATGTCAATCGTATTTATCTGGAACGTGGTCAATTGTCAGTAGAAATAATGGGCAGGGGCTATGCGTGGTTAGATACAGGCACACATGAAAGCATGATTGAAGCCTCAAACTTTATCGAAACCATCGAACATCGCCAAGGCTTAAAAATAGCCTGCCCCGAAGAAATTGCCTATAACAATGGTTTTATTGACGCAGAACAATTACAAAAATTAGCCCAACCTTTGGCTAAAAATGGCTATGGTCGCTATTTATTGCGCTTATTGAAAGAGGGTGTCAGTTCATAACAAGGATTGCTAATGAAAAAAGAATCCAAAATTATTCATAACCATGTCCTACTATCGCCGTGCTAGAACGTCAGGTGGCAGTTATTTTTTACCGTGGTCACTTATCCTCGGCAACCATTGTTGATTAATCCCGACAATCGAAGAATATTACGATATGTTACCCATATCGCTGATTGGCAGTATTCAACATTCCACCGTGATGTTGAAGCAGGGTTATATCCCGAATCATGGGGCGGTGTTAACGCACCTACGTTTGATCCAACAGATGGTGGGCAAGCGTCTTTTTGCTTGCCCACCGATTTTGACAGATCCGCGTGGGCAAATGATAGAGCTGTTTGCCCTCTCTACAGGGCTTCCTGCCAATGTCGAGACCACGGTAAAGGTTAAGCCTTGCCAGTGGTCAAGATTGCTTGTTGCCGATGACTACCAAAAGTGACAGCCTTTTACTAATCATCATCAATACAAAAACGCCCCCCTTGTTTCAAGCGGTTTTTAGCGCGTGTCATTCTATCCATGAAAAAACGTGTACCAATGCGTGTACCAAAAAAATAACTGAAAAATTAATATTGCTTTAAATCAATTAGTTAACTATCTCAAAAATATTTCGATAAGAAATATACATCAATGTTGATGTTAGCATATATAACACAGGGGTTAATAAGGGCGTGATTGAAGCACACAATATCGCCTCAATAAACACAAATCCTAGTAATTTATACAAAGCATTTTGATGTTTAGCGACTACCTGATTGCCGTGTTCTCTGGCTGCACTCCAAGTGTAATCTTTAAATAACATCAAGCTATGGCTGAACCAACTGGCAAAGGAGGTCATCATTAATAGTGTGAAAATCAGCGCGACATTGGCATAACCATACAGCCAACTAGCCAATTCACGACTGGATTTATGGTTAAGGTTTTCGGGGGTTAATTGCCAGTAAAAAAAGAACTGTGCGATTTTTTCAGGCTCACCCGAAAAAATATTAGCCAGTGCCATAAACACAAACCAGCACAACACAATGACCGTTGCTGCTAAAATCGCTAACGGTAGGCTTTTATTAATTGCATAAGACAAGCTAACGCGCTGTTCACTGGAGTTCATGTCGATATATTTAGCAATACCCACACCGACAAATAAACAGGTCATTGCTAAAAAAATCCCCAGCGCGGCAGAAATTCGTCCAAGCACTAACAACACCCCCATAAATAAGGTATAGCCTAGCCACACCAGTGGTTCTCTGTTGATAAATAACAGCGACTGCTTGAGCCAATCGCTAAATTTTGCAGGTTTCACGGAAAAATCCTAGAAATACCGACCGCTTTGCGTAATTCCTGCATGAAAGGCACACTGATTGCCCGCGCTTTTTCCGCGCCTTCTTGTAATTGCTGTTCAATGTGTTCTGGGGCATTTAATAGAGCTTCATAGCGTTCTCTGGCAGGGGTAATGTGTTCATTGATATGCTCAAACAACACTTGTTTCATCTCACCCCATGCAATGCCTTCCGCATAACGTTGGCTTATTGCGGTAACTTCAGCAGGGGTCGCAAAGGATTTATAAATACTAAACAGGGTACAACCCTCGGTGTCTTTAGGCTCACCTGGTTCTAACGAATTGGTTTTGATTTTATTAATCAGCTTGCGTAACTTCTTTTCAGGTTCAAAGAGCGGAATAGTGTTGTTATAGGATTTACTCATTTTGCGACCATCTAAACCCGCCAAGGTCGCGCCATGTTCGTCAATTACTGCTTCGGGTATTACAAAATGTTCGCCATAAATATGATTGAAGCGTCCCGCTATGTCTCTTGCCATTTCAATATGCTGAATTTGATCTTTACCGACTGGCACTTTATGAACATTAAATAGCAAAATATCCGCTGCCATTAAGATGGGATAACTGAACAAGCCCATGGTAATGCCTTTATCAGCATCGTTTTCACCGCTCTGTTCATTGTCGGCGACAGCGGCTTTGTAAGCGTGCGCTCTGTTGAGTAAACCTTTTGATGCTACACAGCTTAACATCCATGACAATTCTAAAATTTCTGGAATATCCGATTGTCGATAAAACACCGCATTCGAGGTATCCAAGCCTAACGCTAACCACGTTGCGGCGATTTCCAAGCTGGATTGTCGTATGCGTTCAGGCTCTTGGCATTTAATTAAGGCATGATAATCAGCCAAAAAATAAAACGGCGCGACGCTAGGGTTTTTACTCGCCGCAATAGCAGGTCTAATCGCGCCTACATAATTACCTAAATGCGGTGTACCTGTGGTGGTGATGCCTGTTAAAACGATAGTTTTAGTCATGGTAAAGTCTCATAAGTCCAGTTTATGTGTAGAACGTCATATTACCTAAAATTGAGTGATTATATCTAGTAAAGAGTTAATGGCTCATTGCTAGATATAGCTAACCGCCAATAAAATGATCATTAAAAGCACTGTTTGAAAAGCTCCTC
>JBAXNR010000121.1:0-9783 GCA_037133675.1 Methylococcales bacterium | reverse complement strand
CCCACAATAAGAAAAATAGGTGTTTTTTTAGTGTGGGGCGGTGCAGTCTCTTTTATCTGAGTGGGTAGTACAGTGTGTTCAGTGGCTGGTTTTATAGTTTTCTCTAACACGTTCTGAGAGGTAGACGCACTGCTATTCAAGAGACTGCTGCAATATTTGCATTTCTTGGCAACCGCTAATATTTTTTCACCACAAAAATCACATCGTTTGCTTGCTTGTTGTTCTGGCGGTATTGAATGGGTGATAGGTGAGCTAATATCATTAGTTCCCAATACAATAATGTCTGCATGACAGTGTTTGCATTTGCCTATTTTTGTTGCTAACGGGATTTTATCGTCACTGAGATAATGACTGGTATTACAATGCTTGCATACAATTTCCATAATTATCCTTGCTTAAAACCCTGTGAGTATTACTAAACCCGCTGCAAAATCCAGCAATTAAACCGCATGAAGTCTAACAGAATACGGTGGAACGTAGCTAATCAAAACCCTTTAATACAAGGCTATGATTCCGTTGCCATGAAAGCCAAGTAGGTCGGGTTACGGCAAGCCTAACTCGACCTACACGACTTGATACACGAGCATTATTCTGTTGGATATTTTTAAGTTTAGGGTAGCTTTCTCATTAAGAGGATAACTGGGATTGACACGCCATCCTTGGCTTCTGGATAAGGCAATACCTAAGAATTTTATAGAGCGGTGTTAAATTAAGCAGGATGTAACAAAGTTAACAGCGTTTGCGCTTGTTCTGCCGCTTCATGTCCTAAGTGCGTTAAATAACCGCCATCTTCTTGGGTAACTAAACCTTTATCATATAAACGTTTGGTTGCCGCGACTATATCGGCAGCGGCTTCTTTTTTATGAACTTTTATTCCTTCTTGTGTGGTGCTTAAGTTGTAACGAACCAGCATATTCAGTTCATCGACAATCTCTTGGGTATAGGGCATAACAAATCCTCATGATTTATTGAGTTAAACGAACTCGCTATAGTAACCTGAGTTCGATATAAACACTATGCGAATACGTTGAACAAGCCACTACTTTAGCTTAATAGCCATTGATCAAAATGGGTTTTAATATTTTTCGCAATCAGTTCAGGTGCTATAAAAGAAGTATCAACCACCAAGTCGTAATTGTTAAGCTCTCTAAATTTTATGGTGTAAAGTTTATAAAATCGCTCATCTTCAAAGGCTTGTCGTTTGGCATTATTTTCCAGTGTAGCTTGTAATGATGGATTATCCTCATCACTGCGAGAGGCATGAAATACCCGTTCAGCCCCTATTATCGGATCAACCGACAAAAAAACTTTAAAGGCGTTGGGAATAAAATGCCACGCCAGCCTTGAGTCGATAATCAACTTATCGCCTGTTTTACCTAAATTAATCACGAAATTATCAATTTCATCATCAATACTGCGATCTGTTTGCGATATTTTGTTTAACTCAAGGGGGGTAACGCCACGTTGTTTGGCGATAGTTCGCTGTATCGCGCCAGTACCTATGACATCATAGCCAGTGATTTCTTGTAGCGCGGTGGCGACTGAGGATTTTCCTCCACCAATATTACCTGACAACGCAATTATATGTTTCATATCTATTAAACCATGCCAAAAACTCAAGTATAAAGCGTGTAGCACTCAGTTAGCAAAAACAACTGTGCTCACATTGCGCTTTGGAGTTGAATCCAGCTTGCTTTAGAATGGCAGGCTTTGCAACATCACTAGCGATTTACTTTTATTCAACATCATGAAAAAACTCTGCAACAAAAGCGTTATTACCAATTTTACAGCCGTTATTATTATTGTTATTGGTTATATGTTTAGCGCGTCTTTCATTAAATCCATTGGTTTTTTTGCCCTGTCTGGCGCGATTACCAACTGGTTAGCAATTTATATGTTATTTGAAAAAGTGCCTTATTTATATGGCTCTGGGGTAATACCTGAGCGTTTTGAAGAATTTAAACTTTCTATCAAGAAACTGATGATGGAGCAGTTTTTCACAGTCACTAATATTGAACAGTTTATTGAAAAAGAAGAACAACAAGGCGGAAAATTATTGGATTTACAGCCCTTATTGAATGCAGTTGACTATGAAAAAATTTATGAAGGCTTAGTGTCATCGATTATGGAATCTTCGTTTGGTGGCATGTTAATGATGATGGGTGGTGCGGAAGCCTTAGTGCCATTAAAAGAACCGTTCACCGAAAAAATGCGTGCCACTTTAGTCACTACGGTTGAATCCGATGCCTTTAAAGCCGCACTCCAGCATGGCTTGAATGCTCACAAAATTGGTGAAGATATTGTCAGTAAAATTGAAACTGTGATTGATAAACGCCTGAGTGAATTAACCCCGCAATTAGTCAAAGAAATGGTGCAGCTTATTATCAGCGAGCATCTTGGCTGGCTGGTGGTGTGGGGCGGTGTTTTTGGTGGTGTAATGGGCGTGTTATTGGCGTTTGCTTTATGACATTAGCGTTTGAAGAATTTGGCAATTCACAACATCCGCCACTGATTATCCTGCATGGTTTTTTTGCATCAGCGCGTAATTGGCGTGGTGTGGCAGAAAAATTAGCAATACAATTTCACGTTTATGTCCTCGATCAGCGTAATCATGGCGCGTCTTTTCACCATCCTGTTATGGATTACCCAACAATGACGGATGATTTATTGCTGTTCATTGAGCAACAGGGGTTAACGACCATCAGTTTATTAGGTCATAGCATGGGCGGCAAAGTAGCGATGTGGTTCGCGCTGTGTCATCCTGATAGGGTAAATAAGCTGATTATTGCCGATATTGCTCCTGTCAGTTATCGTCATTGTCTCAACGCCACGATTGGCGCGTTACAAGCGTTACCGCTGGCACAAATTAGCAATCGAAAACAGGCGGAAGAGTATTTAGCAGTAGCAATTCCTGAACTGAGTTATCGGCAATTTTTATTGCAAAACTTGGTGTTAGTGGACGGTACATACCGTTGGCGCGTGGATTTGGATATTTTTTATCAAACTGCCCCCGCTATTATTGCCTTTCCTGATGCCGATGGGGTTGAACCGTTTATCGGCAATGCTTTGTTTATCGCGGGTGAATTGTCTAATTATGTGAAGGAGACAGAGTTAAGGCCGTTATTTCCAAACGCGAACTTAACCATTGTTGCTAAAGCGGGGCATTGGCTACATATTCAACAAGCTGACGTTTTTATCACCGAAGTAGAATGTTTTTTAAGGCAAAGCCAAGTAACTAAACTATGATTAATTATAACAACATACAAGCATGCACACTCAAAGTGGGTGGTTTTTGCGCGGTATTATTGATCCCCGCTATTTATTTTTCTACTGCCTTAGCCATTGTTTTATCGGCGATTATTGTTTTATCATGGCTAACTTCCGCGCAATTTATTCGCCTCCCCAGCCTATTAAAAGACTATCCTGTCGCGCTGTGGTCATTGTTACTGTTTGCCTATTTTATAGTTGGGTTCAGTTATGGCGATGCCAACAGTAGTGATGCTTTTATGATGCTACGAAAATACAGAGAGTTAGTGTTTATTCCGCTGTTAATACCCTTTTTAAGTATAGAACGCTATCGGCAGTGGGCTTGGTATGCCTTTATTTTTGCTTCGATTATCTCTTTAGTCGGTTCACAATTAATGGCTATGAAATTATTTTGTTTGCGTCCCCCAGAGTGCTTGCCTTACTTCAAAAGCTATATTACCCACGGCATTTTTATTGCGTTTTTTGGCTTCTTTATGGCGCATAAAGCCTTGGATAGTCGTGGCTATGTAAAAAATTTGTACATAGCCATAGTCTTATTATGCCTTTACAACATTTTTTTCGTTTCACTGGGACGTACAGGGCAATTGATTTTTTTGGTGCTAGTTTTATTATTTGCTATGCAGCGATTTAACAAAAAAGGTTTTTTACTCTCTGTGTTGGCAATAGCAATCTTTTTAGGCGTTTTTATCAACTTCTCCGATAAATCTACACGCATTAAACAGGGGGTTGTGACTGCACAGGTCCATCTTCAAGATCACCCAGAACAAGGTGAATTTTCAATGGGTGAACGCTTTACCTTTTGGAAATACTCAGCACAATTGATTGCCGAAAAGCCATTATTTGGGCATGGTACGGGCAGCTATACAAAAGCTTATCAACGGGTTGCTAATAAAAATTCTGAAAATCCACACAACGAATTTTTCTTGATTGGCGTACAGTTAGGGGCAGGGGGCTTATTTTTCTATTTAGGCTTTTTGGGGAGTCAATACTACTATGGAAAAACCTTGCCTAATCGAGAAAAATGGTTGGCTCAAGGACTTTTAGTCACTTTAATTATTACCAGTTTATTTAATTCACCTTTGTTAGATCACACCGAAGGACACTGGTTTACTACGCTGATTGCCTTGTGTTTTGCAACCCGCGCTATCAAAACCGAAGACCAAAGTGATTCGCCTCCAGCAACATTTTCGCCTTAAAAGGTATTTTTTACTTCTGAAGAAATACAAGGGTGGGCAACGCTTTTTTGCCCACCCTACCGCTAGAGCTAACGCACACAGCTATCAACCTACGATGCTTTGGGACGTGGCTTAACCCGTTTATTAGGGTCTAACTTGGGTTTTGGGGTTCTTTTTTCAGGCTTGATAATGTCAGCTAACAGCTCTTTATCAATCGACTTAATGGGAATTTTTTGATCGATATAGTCTTCAATATCGGGCATGGAATAAGCGTATTCTTCGCAAATAAAGCTAATCGCCACACCACTTGCCCCAAACCGTGCAGTGCGTCCGATTCGATGCACATAATCTTCCACGTCTTGAGGTAAGTCGTAATTGAAAATATGCGACACATCGGCGATATGCAAACCTCTGGCGGCGACATCGGTGGCAATCAACAGAGTGATTTTGTTTTCTTGAAAATCAGTTAATAAGCGTTGGCGTTTATCTTGTGGCACGTCACCACTGAGTGCGGCGGTTTTATAACCATTGGCGTTTAAATAATCATCCAAGCGTTCCGCACAGCGTTTAGTGTTAACAAAAATAATACTGCGTTGTGGTTGATGATGATTCAATATGCCGATTAATAATGGAATTTTCTGTTCGTTGGATGGGCAAAAAGCGTATTGATCGATAGCTTTGGAGGTGACTTCTTCACTTTCAATACGAATTAACACGGGATTATTCATGTGTTCGTAGGCTAATTCGGTGACTTTATAAGACAGCGTCGCCGAAAATAGCATATTTAAGCGTTTATCAGCATCGGGCATTCGACGTAATAAAAACCGAATGTCTTTGATAAAACCTAAATCAAACATACGGTCAGCTTCGTCCATCACCATCACTTGAATATTATCCAGCGTAAACGCATTTTGGCGATAAAAATCAATAATACGACCAGGTGTGCCGATAATGACATCGACATTGGATTTTATTTTATCCAATTGTTTTTGGTAATCAGTGCCGCCATAAATCAACGCAAATTTAAGTTCTAAATGCTTACTGAGCAATAGCGCGTCTTTATGAATTTGAATGGCTAATTCACGAGTAGGGGCAAGCACGATAGCGCGAGGATTTTTAATCTTTTCGCTTTCGTCATTAATAAGCCGCTGAAACATTGCCAGCAAAAAGGTCGCAGTTTTGCCCGTGCCTGTTTGCGCCTGCCCTGCAATATCCTTATCGCGTAACAATAAGGGCAATGCCCTGTCTTGTATAGGCGTACACTGATTAAAACCAGCATCGGTTAATCCTTGCAGGATGATGTCAGACAATTCGAGATTAGCGAATCGTGTTTGAGTTAAATGGGTTGTATTCATAGCCTATAGGATAACGCAAAAACGGCTATGATTGAAATTGATTGACTGATACCCCCTATCCCTCCTATAGTTTTATCTATTTAAACAATGGAGAAATAAAAGTGAGCGAAGTAATTCATGTAAGCGATAGAGAGTTTGATAGCCAAGTTCTTAAGGCACAAGGTTCAGTATTGGTGGATTTTTGGGCAGAATGGTGTGGTCCATGCAAAATGATAGCCCCCATTTTGGACGAAATCGCCAAAGAATACGAAGGCAAATTAACAGTCGTTAAAATAAATATCGATGAAAATCCAGCAACGCCACAACGCTACGGTGTGCGTGGTATCCCAACCCTGCTTATTTTTAAAGGTGGCGAAGTAGAGGCAACCAAAGTAGGCGCGTTATCAAAAGGTCAGTTAGCCCAGTTTATCGATAGCAATTTATAATCTATCAATCTTGAGTCCGTTACAAAAGTTGGACGGACTCAAGCTCTTTGCGTTATACTTAACAAAGCGCACAATCTGCGCATTCCTATCGTCCGATAAAGTACACCCCTGAATTTCCCAATCCTATCTTTGTTGTTACCGTGTTCCACAGTAGCTACTTTTCTTTGAGCAATCTTTTATATGAATTTAACCGAGTTAAAACTAAAACAAATCAGTGAAGTTATTGAAATCGCCGAGTCACTTGGACTCGAAAATGTCGCCCGATCACGAAAGCAAGACTTAATTTTTGCTATTCTAAAAAAACAAGCAAAAGCAGGTGACGACATTTATGGCGATGGTGTCTTGGAAATTTTACAAGACGGTTTTGGTTTTTTGCGAACGCCAGGATGTTCTTATCTAGCAGGTCCAGACGATATTTATGTTTCTCCCAGTCAAATTAGACGCTTTTCTCTAAAAACAGGCGACACTATCAGCGGCAAAATCAGACCGCCTAAAGATAACGAACGTTATTTCGCCATGCTCAAAGTCGATCAAATCAACTTTGAACCCCCCGAAAATACCAAGAACAAAATCACCTTTTCCAATCTCACGCCGCTATTCGCTAAACAACGTTTTGTCCTCGAACAAGGCAACGGTACTAGCGAAGATTTAACGGGTCGTATCATTGATTTAATTGCCCCCATTGGTAAAGGTCAACGTGGCTTAATCGTGTCGCCGCCAAAAGCGGGTAAGACCATGATTATACAAAGTCTAGCAAAAGCGATTGCGGAACAAAACCCTGAATGTTATTTGATTGTTTTGTTGATTGACGAACGCCCAGAAGAAGTCACCGAAATGGAACGTTGTGTGCGTGGCGAAGTTATTTCCAGCACCTTTGATGAACCCGCTACTCGTCACGTCCAAGTTGCCGAAATGGTAATCGAAAAAGCCCGCCGTTTAGTCGAACATAAACACGATGTCGTGATTTTATTAGATTCGATTACTCGTTTAGCCAGAGCTTACAACACCGTTGTGCCTTCCTCTGGAAAAATATTAACGGGTGGTGTCGATGCCAATGCCTTAGAAAAACCAAAACGCTTTTTTGGTGCGGCAAGAAACATTGAAGAAGGTGGTAGCTTAACCATTATTGCCACTGCATTAGTTGAAACGGGTTCTAAAATGGATGATGTGATTTTTGAAGAATTCAAAGGCACAGGCAATATGGAACTGCATTTGGATAGAAAAATCGCTGAAAAACGTATCTATCCTGCGATTAATATCAACCGTTCTGGCACACGCCGCGAAGAATATTTAGTTGATCCCGACACGCTACAAAAAACATGGATATTGCGCAAAATCCTGCAACCGATGGATGAAACTGCGGCTTCTGAATTTTTGATTGGCAAACTCAAAGACTTTAAAACTAACGTTGATTTTTTTGATTCAATGAAGCGATAGTCAATTCGATAAAGCCCACAGTTCGCACTGTGGGCAATCACCTTGTCACTTAGTTACAATCTTTGTACTGGTTAAGCCTTAATGGGCTTTCAAACCAACTGATACAGCAAAATAAAATTGCTCAGCAGTAATAGAACAGACAAGATTTTCCAAAAATACAAAGGATTGCGCTGCATTAATGGTACAAACGCATCACCTTTTAAAAACGCGGGGTTCGGTGTGTGTAAGTCGTACAAAAATTCAGACAGCGTATCATAACGGTATTGTGGATTGATTGCAGTGGCTTTGCGCAACGCGCCATCCATCCATATCGGTACCATTTCATTACAATGCACACTGGGCATATATGCCAGTTTTTGTAATTTTGCAGCTGTGGGTTTTTCTGGTAAATCCTGACCGAATGGCAATGCACTGTTCAGAATCTCATAAGCAATGACCCCCAAGGAAAATAAATCCGATTTGACTGTACCGCCCTGCCCCGTGTGATATTCAGGCGCGGTGTAGTTGACTGTGCCGAGTAAGTTATCATCAACTAACGGTGCGATTTCTGAAATTCCCGCAATTTTAACTGAGCCAAAATCAATCAGCTTCACCACACCGTTATAATCAAACATAATGTTTTCAGGTTTTAAATCTTGATGCAACATTTCTAGTCGGTGAAATGCTTGTAAGCCTTTAGCAATTTGTTCAATGATATGAATCGCAGTTTTAACATCGGGCTTAGGATGAGTTTCCATCCATTGTCTCAATGTCCTGCCCTCAATAAATTCAGTAACATAATACAAACTGGTTTTTTTTCGTGGCGTACTCAATACTTTCAATACATTTTCATGATTAATGCGTTTGCCCACCCATTCTTCATGCAGGAAATGCTCAATATAGTGAGTATCGTCATCGTAAAGCACCGAAGGAACTTTCAAAATAACGATTTTATTATAAGCGAGGGTATCAGCGGCTTGGTAAATTTGAGTGCGGGGGCTGGCGTGTAGTTCAGCTTTAATTCGATAACCATCGAGCATCATGCCAACTTCTAACGGTGGCGGAAATGGCAGATTAACATGGTGGCGAATAATCTCATCTTCTTTAATTTCAGGCAGTTCATCAATTCTAATCAGTTGACAAGTAAGATTATCATCGCTGCGATTATCGCTGGCTTGTTTCAGGATGCTCGCGGCTTGCAGGTTTAAATCATCACCGTTTTGCAATGCCATTTTTAGACTTTTATCATCCATAAAATCATGAATACCATCGGTAGTCATCAAAAACACATCACCGACTTCCAAGGCAAAGGTTTGATAATCGACTTCTAGCCGTGGCTCTATACCCATTGCCCGATTCAGATAATTTTTATCTTTCGATACCCAGACGCGATGATCGCGGGTTAATTGCTCCAAACCGCCTTGCCGTAAACGGTAAATACGCGAGTCACCAATATGAAAAATATTGGCAGTCGTGGACTTTAACACCAAAATACTGAGCGTACTGACCATGCCTTTAGTTGAGTGATAACGGACTTGCCCTTGACTATATAACCAAGAATTCAGCGCGGAGAGAATTTTCTGCCCTGCGTGTTTTACTGACCACGAATCGGGGGTACTGTAATAGTCCGCTAAAAAACTGCTGACACAACACTGACTAGCTTGCTTGCCTGCTTCACTGCCGCTCATACCGTCAGCAATCGCAGCAACAATGCCTTTGTAAGTCAGTTGTGGCTCTTTGGGAACAAACGATCCGAAAAAATCTTCGTTGTCAGTTTTGACACCTTTATCACTGGCGTAGCCGATACTTAATTTCATAATAGTTTTAGGTTGAATGGGGGTATTCCATCGTACCAAATTACTAACATAATGGAAGAAATTTTAGCCTAGTGTTAGTAGCAATATTTGTAACTACTCACCCCACATACATATTGCGACTGGTCTTAACCGTTTTGTTTTCCAGTTCCTCCAACCTTGCTTCCAACTTCTCCAGCCAATCAAACAACTTTACTATGAGCGCGTCTTTTTCTGTATGACTCATTGCATTTAGTTCTGCTTGGTTTGGACGGCTTAAGATTTTCATGGGATTAAGAGTAGATACCATCTCTCCAAATCAATCGCAAGCGACATTTAAGCCGATTGTGGT